>NZ_JBEXRZ010000168.1:0-15601 GCF_040613325.1 Streptomyces sp. NPDC006283
GTTCTGCACGTAGAGGGATCCGGTCACAGCCGGGTCGAGCTTCAGGCGGAAGTCGCCGTCGACGACGGGGCGTCCGGTGGAGTCGCGGCGGGCCGCGCTGCTCGGCGGCCGCGCCGAGGCCGGCCCCTGCGGCGCGGTGTGGCGGCTGACCGCCCGGCTTCCGCTGAGGGGGACCGATGAGCACGACCCGGGTCGTGCTCGCCGACGACGAGCGGATGGTCCGCACCGCGCTGCGGGTGATCCTCGACGCCGAGCCCGACCTGGCGGTCGTCGGCGAGGCGGCGTCGGGCGCCGAGGCGGTTTCCGTGGTGCGGGAACTGCGGCCCGATGTGGTGCTGATGGATGTGCGGATGCCGGAGATCGACGGCATCCGGGCCACCGAGCAGATCCTCTCCGGCTCCGAGGAGCCGCCTCGCATCGTCGTGGTGACCACGTTCGAGAACGATTCCTACGTGTACGACGCGCTGCGCGCCGGAGCGGCCGGCTTCCTGCTGAAACGGGCCGCGGCGGAGGAACTGGTGCAGGCGGTGCGGCTGGTCGCGCGCAGCGACTCGCTGCTGTTCCCGTCCGCCGTACGGACGCTCGCGGCCGAGTACGGCCGACGGCAGCGGGCGGCTGCGCCGCCATGGGCGGCACGCCTGACCGAGCGCGAGGCGGAGGTCCTGCGGCTGATGGCCACCGGACTGACGAACGCGGAGATCGCCGGGCGGATGGGCGTCGGCCCGGCGACCACAAAAACCCACGTCGCCTCGGTCCTCGCCAAGACCGGCGCACGGGACCGCACCCAGGCGGTGATCGCGGCTTACGAGTCGGGCTTCATCTCGCCCCGCTGAGCCCTGCCCCTCCCCCTGCCGCCCGCGCACCGGCCCGCGGCGCCCGTCCGCCTTCGCGCACCGGTCCGCGGCACCCCCCGTCCGCCTTCGCGCACCGGTCCACGGCAGCCGTCCGCCACAGATGATCCGCCACAGATGAAGAGACCATGAGAAAACGGGCGGACCGGAACGGAACGCCCCTTGCCGCTCGTCCCTCGTACGGGATGAACAAGACGATCAGGCGCGCCGCCGTCTTCAGTCTGCTCCTGGTGCTCGCCCTGCTGGTGCGGGCGACCTGGGTGCAGGGCTACGAGGCGCAGGCGCTCACGGACAGGGAAAACAACCGGCGGAAGGTCATCGCGCAGTACGCGCAGCCGCTGGGCGACATCGTCGTGGCCGGTTCCGCGGTCACGGGCTCGAAGAGGACGGAGGGCGGTGACCTTGCGTACAAGCGCAGCTACACAGACGGCGCGCTGTACTCGGCGGTCACCGGCTACAGCTCACAGGCGTACGGCTCGACCCAGCTCGAGGGCATCTACTCGGGTGTCCTGGACGGCACCGACCTCCGGCTGAAGAGCCCGGTGGACACGCTCACCAACAAGCAGCAGGACCCCGGTGACGTGGTGACCACGATCGACCCGGCCGTCCAGAAAGCCGGCTTCGAGGCGCTCGGGGACGCGAAGGGCGCTGCCGTCGCGATCGACCCGACGACCGGGAAGATCCTCGGCATGGTCAGCACCCCCTCGTACGACCCGTCGACGATCAGCGGCACCTCGGACGGCGACGCCTGGCAGGAGCTGCTCGACCGGGAGGACAAGCCGCTGCTCAACCGGGCACTGAGGCAGCCCCTGCCGCCCGGCTCGACGTTCAAGCTCGTCGTCGCCGCGGCCGCGCTGGAGGACGGCCTGTACGGGTCCGCCGACGAGAAGACCGACAGCCCGGATCCGTACCGGCTGCCCGGCACCCGCACCGACCTCAAGAACGAGAATCCGTCCGCGCCCTGCGAGGACGCCACGATCCGCACGGCGCTGCAGTACTCGTGCAACAACGTCTTCGGCAAGATGGCCGTGGACCTGGGGCAGGACAAGGTGCGGGCGATGGCGGAGAAGTTCGGCTTCAACGACGAGAAGCAGGACGTGCCGGTGCGGGCGTCGGCGAGTGTGTACCCGTCCGGGATGAACGCGTCGTCCACCGCGTTGACCGGCATCGGCCAGTTCGATGTGACCGCCACCCCGCTCCAGATGTCGCTGGTGTCGGCCGCCATTGCGAACGATGGGGTCATGGAGTCGCCGCACATGGTCTCCAAGGTGGTCTCCGCGGACGGCGACACGCTGCAGTCCTACGAGGACGGCGACTCGCGGCGGATCGTGTCGTCCGAGACCGCGGAGGAGCTTCGCAGCGCGATGGTGACCGTCGTCGAGGAGGGCACCGGGTCGAACGCTCGGATCCCCGGGGCCGAGGTGGGCGGCAAGACGGGCACGGCGCAGCACGGCGAGAACAACAGCAAGACGCCGTACGCCTGGTTCACCTCGTACGCCAAGGACCCCGGCAGCGGCAAGGAGGTCGCCGTTGCCGTCCTCATCGAGGACTCGGGGGCGGAGCGTTCCGAGGTCAGCGGCAACGGGCTGGCGGCTCCGGTGGCGCAGAAGATGATGGAGGCGGCGCTGGGCTGAGGCGGCCGGCCGCCTCGGCCCGAGACGCCCGCTACGACAGGGTGGCCGCGACGACGGACGCCGCTTCCGCGATCAGTTTGTCGTCATGGCCGGCGTCCTCGGTGGCGCGGTTCGACATGATCGCCATGACGATGGGGGCGGAGCCGGGCGGCCACACCACGGCGATGTCGTTGCGGGCGCCGTAGCCGCTGCCGGTTCCGGTCTTGTCGCCGACCACCCAGCCCTTGGGCACCCCGGCCCTGATGAGGTCGTCCCCGGTGAGGTTGGTCCGCAGCCACTTCGTGAGCTGTGCGCGTTCGCCCTTGCCGAGGACGTCTCCGAGGACGAACGCCCGCAGGTCCCCGGCCAGCGCCCGCGGTGTGGTCGTGTCCCGCGTCTCGCCCGGGGCCCATCGGCTGAGCTCCGGCTCGCGGCGCTCCATCCGGGTGACGTCGTCGCCGAGCTCTTCGAGCACGGCGTCCAGTCCCCTGGGGCCGCCGAGCTGGTCGAAGAGGAGGTTGGCTGCGGCGTTGTCGCTGTGGCGGACGGCGGCCTCGCACAGCGCACCCAGGCTCATGCCGGTGTCGACGTGCTTCTCGGTCACCGGGGAGTGGTGGATCAGATCTTCCCTGGAGTACGTGATGACCCGGTCCATGCCGCTCAGGGAGTACTTCCGGAGCACGGCGCCGGCGGCCAGCGCCTTGAACGTGGAGGCGTAGGCGAACCGCTCGCCGTCGTTGTAGGCGACCTCGCGGCCGGTGCCGGTGTCGACGGCGTAGACACCAAGGCGCGCGTCGAACGTGCGCTCCAGTTCCTTGAACTCGCGCGCGACGGGCTTCGCATCCGTTCCTGGCACCGTCGTCCCGGAGGACGCCGACGGGGACGACGAGGCCGCGGACGGCGCGGGTGACGAGGCCGCGGAATCGCCCTGGCCGCAGGCCGCGAGCGGGACAAGGGCGAGCGAGGCGAGCGCACCAAGAAGGGCGTGCCGGGCGCGGGTGAAGGGCATGGTCCGAACCTCCAATGCTTTCCTGCACTGTTCCATGCGGATGTGGCCGCAGAGGGCCGGCTGCGGGTCCGGTGGGAGCGTGTCGCGCGTCCCCTGAGGGACGGCCCCTGGGCGGCGGGCCACTGCGCACTGTATGCAGGAGCCCTCAACGGCCCTGTCCCACGGAGGACTTCTGTGCGTGCCCTGCCCCGTTCCCTGTCCGGCTGGACCATGGCGGTCTTCGGCGTCCTGGCCGCCGTGCTGGGCGCCCTGGGGCTGATGGCCCCGGACGCCCTTCTGACGGCGATGGGCTTCGAGCCCATGGCCGACGCGCGCCGCGCGGACGGAGACCACACCCTGGTTTTCCTGACCGCTTCCTCGATGGCAGCGGTCAATATGGGCGTCTACTACGTGCTGGCCGCATTGGCGGACTGGAGGCCCTTCTTCCGCTGGACCGTCCCGTTCCGCCTGCTGACCTGTGCCGTGTTCACCCTGGCGGTGGTCACCGGCCGTGCCCCGTCCGGCTTCCTCGGCGTGGGCCTGTGGGAGGGCCTGGGCGCCCTGGTCACGGGTGCGGCCCTGCGCCACGAGCGACGCGGGCAAGCGGCGGAGGAGCCGCGCCCACCCGCACCGGAAGTGGGCTGACGGGCGTCGGGCTCGCCCTCGCTTCCGAACGGCCCGCACTGCCGTCGGGATAGGTCACCTGCCCGATCTCTCCAAGGGGCCTTAGATGCCAGGTTGCTCACGAGGACCGGAGCGGCAGTGCGGAAAGGCGGGCGCGAGGGATGCGTGGGGCGGCGGGTGCAGTACTGAAGGACCGGAACGCGGGGCTGTATCTGTCCGGAGTCGTCGTCTCCGGCTTCGGGAGCTCCGCGATGTGGCTGGTGGCCGGAGTCTGGGTCAAGTCCCTGACCGGCTCGGACAGTCTGGCGGCGCTGACGACTTTCGTGATGTGGGCGCCTGTACTGGCCGGACCGTTGCTCGGCACGGTCGCCGACCGGGTCCGCCGCAGGCCGCTGCTGATCCGGACGAATCTCGCCATGTCCCTCCTGCTGCTGCCACTGCTCGCGGTGGACTCCGCGGCCCGGGTGTGGATCCTGTTCGCGGTGCTGACCCTGTACGGGGTGAGCTCGGTCGTCCACGACGCCGCGGAGGCCGGGCTCGTGGCGGCGGCCGTCGACCCACGCCTCCTCGGCGACTTCAACGGACTGCGCATGACGGCGAACGAGGGCATGAAGCTGCTCGCCCCGCTTGCCGGCGCCGCGCTGTTCACCCGGTTCGGCGGGGCGTCCGTGGCATTGCTGGACGCTGTGTCCTTCGCGCTCGCCGCGGGGATCTTCGCACTGTTGCGGGTCCGCGAGACGAAGCCGACGCCCCGGCAGGGCACTTGGCGCACCGACACCCTGGAGGGGGCGCACTTCCTGTGGCGTTCGGCGTCTCTGCGGCCGCTCGTGCTCGGCGGGGCGGCGGCGATGGGGCTGGCCGGCCTGAACGGCGCGCTGATCTACGCCGTCACGGACAAGGTGCTGGGACACTCGCCCGCGTTCGTCGGTCTGCTGTACGCGGTGCAGGGCCTCGGCTCGGTACTCGTCGGGCTACTGGCGGGACCCCTGCTGCGCCGGATGCCGGAGCGGCCGTTCGCGGCGTCCGGCGTCGCGGTGTTCGCGGCGGGGGTGGGGCTGCGGGGGCTGCCGTACGACGCGGTGGCACTGGTGTGCAGCGCGGCGATCGGGCTGGGCCTGCCGTGCGTGCTGATCGCGGCGATGACGGCGGTGCAACGGGACACACCGGACACGCTCGTGGGCCGCACCGCCGCCACCGCGAACACCCTGCTGTTCGCGCCGAACGCGGTGGCACTGGCACTGGGGGCGGGCCTGGTGGCGGTGGTCGACGTCCGGGTGCTGCTGGCCGTGGCCGGCGGAGCGGGTGTGATCGTGGGGGCGTTCCTGGCATGGCGGCCCCTCTCCGGCGAACCGCCCCTCCCCGAGGGCCGGCCCGGGACCGCCCGGCACGACAAGCCGCGCAAGAGCTGACGCCCTGCTGAGCCGAGCGGATCGGCGCAGCCCCGCCGGGCAGTTCTCGGCTCTGCGTCCCGGGCCGCGCCCGGAAACTACGTCAGGGCCGAGCGGACGGCCGTCAGGTCCGCCGCGGAGGCCAGGCCCGCATGGTACAGACGCAGTTCCGTCGCGCCCAGGGAAGCCGCTCGTTGCAGGTCGGAGGCCAGGGTCTTCGGGGTGCCGCCCATACCGCTCACCACCGTCAGGTTCGCCGCGAGCACCGTGTCCGCCGTCGCGTGCTCCGCGAACGGCGCGAGGAGACGGGGGTCGCCCGTGCACGGTACGACCACGCCATCGGCGACCGACAGGATGTGTGCCGGGTCCACGCCGGCGTTGGCGCCACAGTGGTGTGCGGCGGGGTCGGCGTGCAGCAGCACCTGGAAGTCCGCCGGCGCCGCGGCCCGTACAGCTCCGACGGCCGCTTCCTGAAGCGTACGGGCCGTGCGCGTACGGAAGTCCAGTACCTCCCGCGCCCATGCCGGGTCGAGCGGCTGCGGCTCCGCCGATGCGCCGCGCCACACCGGTTCGAGGGCGTCGCGCACCGCCACCACGAGCCGGTCCGGATCGAGGCCCCGGCGCCCGTAACCGTCACGACAGGACGGACAGAAGCAGAGCGACATCAGGTACTGCGCCGCGTCGCCGAGTCCCACCCCGGCGGTCTTGTCGTGGGCGTGCAGATGGGCCAGGCCGTACCAGCCGCAGGACTCGAGCTCGGTGCCGCGCGCGCCGGGCCGTACGGCCGCCTCGGCCGCGAGCGACACCAGGTACTCGCAGACATCGGGCTGCGCGATGCAGGGCGCCCAGGGGTACCGGTCGCCGTAGGCGTTGACGACCGAGGTGCCGGGATGCTCGCTCCCCATACGGGAGTTGTGCGCGAGGACCACCCAGGTGTGGACCTCGAGCCCCGCGTCGCCGAGAGCGCCCGCCGCCTCGCCGTACGCGTCCCCGCTCGCCCACGGTCCCGCCAGGTACGGCCGCAGCTCGCGCCCGGCCCAGCGTCCGGCGTCCGGCGGGTAGAGCACGGCGGCGTGGTCGGCCGTGACGATCCGGTGTGCCTGGTGACGCGGTGTCAGTGCGCGGGTGGAGTGGTAGGCCGCGGCGAGCGTGACCTGCCGGACCCCGAGGTCTGCGACGCGGGCGGGGGCTTCCGGGTCGCCGACGACGTCCCACGGATACAGGAAAGCGGAGGCCTTCACGCGCCGCCCTCCAGCAGCGCCCTGCCCTGCTCGATCAGCGCCGCGAGCTCCTCGGTGTGCCGGTCCGCAGGCTCCGTCAGCGGCGGCCGCACCTCGCCGACGTCCAGCCCCTCGAGCCGTACGCCGGCCTTGACGAGCGACACGGCGTAGCCGCGGCCTTCGTTGCGCAGTTCGACCAGCGGTACGAAGAAGCCGTCGAGGAGGCGGCCCACCGTCTTGTCGTCGCCGGTGGTGAGCGCCCGGTGGAACGCGAGGGCGATGTCCGGGGCGAACGCGAAGACGGCGGAGGAGTAGAGGATGATCCCGATGCCGCGGTAGGCGAGAGCGGTGAGCTCGGCGGTGGGCAGCCCGTTGAAGTAGAGGAAGTCGCGCTCCGGCACCTCCCGGCGCACCGCGCTGACGATCCGCTGCATGAGGTCGAGGTCTCCGAGGCCGTCCTTCAACCCGATGATCTTCTCGACGCGGGCGAGTTCGACAACCGTCTCCGGCGTGAAGACCGCGTTGTCCCGCTGGTAGACGATGACGTCGAGGGACGTGGCCGCGGCCAGGTGGGTGTAGTGGCGGACGAGCCCGGTCTGGTCGGCGACGACCAGGTAGGGCGGCAGGGCGAGCAGACCGTCCGCGCCGGCCTCCTCGGCGATCCTGGCGTACTGCGCGGCGAGCGCGGTGCCATAGCCGGTGCCCGCGAGGACGGGCACCCGGCCGGACGTCACCTCGACGGCCGCGGCGACACAGTCGCGGAACTCCTCGGGGGTCAGGGCGTGGAACTCCCCCGTCCCGCAGCAGGCGAAGACCGCGGCGGCGCCCGCGTCGACACCCCGTGTCACATGCGCACGGAATGCTTCGAGGTCGAGGTCGCCGTCCGGTCCGTACGCGGTGACGGGAAAGAACAGCGGTCCCTGGACCCGGGTGAGCCGGGCGGCGAGCGGATCTGAGGTCACGGGCGCTCCCTGGGCGGTGCTCCGGGCTCAAGCCCGTGCACAATTCTGATCGACGTCCATATTTCTGAACGACGCCACGCTAGGGCAGCCGTCGCGCGCCGGTCAAGGCGGAAACCCGCATTCCAGGCACGGAATCACCCTCCTCGCGGGACACTTGACGCCACCCCGGCAGCTCCCTAGCGTCTCCACGCATGTGAATTCCATCCATGGACTTGTCCGACCAAGGAGATCCGCCCATGCCCGACGCCCGCACCGTCCTGCTCACCGGCGCAGCCGGCGGGCTCGGCACCCTGATGCGCGGCCTGCTCCCCGCGTACGGCTACGACCTCCGCCTCTTCGACGTCACCCCCATCGAGGGCGAGCCGGACGCGATCACCGCCGACCTCGCCGACAGGGACGCCCTGCGCGAAGCCGTGCGCGGCGTCGACGGGATCATCCACCTCGCGGGCATCTCCCTGGAGGCCTCGTTCGACAAGATCCTCCGCGCCAACATCGAGGGGACCTACAACCTCTACGAGGCCGCACGGGAAGAAGGGGTGAGGCGCGTCGTCTTCGCATCCAGCAATCACGCGGTCGGGTTCGTGCCGCGCCCCGCCGGCGAGGCACCGATCGCCCCCGAGGCGCTGATCCCCGTCGAGACCCGCCACCGCCCCGACACCTTCTACGGCCTGTCCAAGTGCTTCGGCGAGGACCTGGCCCAGCTGTACTGGGACCTGCACGGCCTGGAGACCGTCTCCGTGCGCATCGGCTCCTGCTTCATGGAACCCACCTCGGTACGGATGCTCTCGGTCTGGATGAGCCCCGGCGACGGCGCACGGCTGTTCCACGCCGCGCTCACCGCCGAGAACGTCGGGCATGCGGTCGTGCACGGCTCGTCGGCCAACACCCGCCTGTGGTGGGACCTGACCTCGGCCCGTGAACTCGGCTACGACCCGCAGGACGACTCCGAGCAGTACGCGGAGAAGCTCATCGCCGAGCAGGGCGAGCTCGACCCGGAGAACCCGGCCCACGCCCGCCTGGGAGGCCCCTTCACCACCGACCCGCCCCGATGGCCGCACTGACCGGAAAACCGTGTGCCCCCCTGACCGGAACCCGCCAGGATGACGGCCATGGCGAGACCTTTCGGATTCAGTTACGCACAGCAGGGCGACGGCACGGTCGTCATCACCCACCGCGGCCGCTCGGCAGGCACCCTGCGCGGCCCACGCGCGAGCAAGTTCCTCACGGAGGTCGAGTCGGGGGACGCGCAACTGGTGATGGCGCGGTGGACGGGTGCATACAAGTTCGGAAATGAGCGCATGGCCCGAAATCACCCTCGCAACAGGTGACCAAGGTAAGGGAACGGCAAAGCGGACTCACTCGTTACCCAGGCATGACAGCTATGACCCCCGGCTCGAACATCCCCCTGACCGCCACGCGCGTGGCGGTGGACGTCGCCGCCCCGGTGCGGCTCGACGTATCGGGCCTGCTGCTCACCGCCGACGGCAAGGTGCGCTCCGACGACGACTTCATCTTCTACAACCAGCCCCAGGGCCCGGGAGTCACCTACCGCTCCGGCGGCGGTACGGCGCCGGACGCGATCGTGGTGGACACGGCGGCCGTACCGCCCGGCATCGAGAAGATCGTCGTCACGGCGAGCCCGGACGCGGCCGGCCAGACCTTCCAGGGCATCGAGCCGACCGCCACCATCCGCAACGGCGACGACGGCAGCCCCATCGCCACCTTCACCCCGCCGCAGCTCGGCTCGGAGACCGCACTGGTCGTCGTCGAGATCTACCTGCGCAACGGAGCCTGGAAGGCCCGCGCGGTGGGCCAGGGCTATGCGAACGGCCTGGCGGGCATCGCCACGGACTTCGGCGTCTCGGTCGACGACGAGCCCGCGGCCGCCCCGGCCGCCACCCCCGCGGCCCCGCCCGTCGCGGCCGCCCCGCCCGCCGATCCCAGGGTCGCTGCCACCCCGCCGTCGCCCGCCGCTCCGCCCGCGGCGCCCGCGCCGGGCACCGGCAAGATCAACCTGGACAAGGGCCGGGTCAGTCTGCAGAAGAACCAGACAGTGTCCCTGGTCAAGGGCGGCCGTCCGCTGCTCTCCCAGGTCAAGATGGGCCTCGGCTGGGAGCCCGCCTTCCGCGGCAAGGACATCGACCTCGACGCCTCCGTCATCGCCTACGGCCCCAACCGCAACCACCTGGACAGCTGCTACTTCGGCAAGCTGTCCATCCTGAACGGCTCCATCAAGCACTCCGGCGACAATCTGACCGGCGAGGGCGCGGGCGACGACGAGGTCATCGTCGTGGACCTTGGCAGGCTGCCCACGGATGCGACGGGCCTCGTCTTCACGGTCAATTCCTTCTCCGGGCAGAAGTTCACCGAGGTCGCCAAGGCCTACTGCCGGCTGCTGGACGCCTCGACGGGTGAGGAGCTGGTCCGCTTCGACCTGACCGGCGCGGAGCCGCAGACCGGCGTGATGATGGCCAAGCTGATCAAGCAGTTCTCCGGTGAGTGGGAGATGACCGCCATGGGCGACTTCGTGAAGTCGCGCACCGTCCGCGGGATGGTCAAGCCGGCCGCACAGGCGCTCTGAAACAGTCCGCCGGGGGCACCCGTCACAGCGACGGACGCCCCCGGCGGAGGGGATGCTCAAAAAACGGTGCTCAGAGTTTGGCCAGTTTGGAGAACGGGCTGAGGATGCGGCCCTGCCTGCCGGAGAAGTCGACGAGCACAGCGGCGTTGTCTCCCTCCACGGCAAGGACTCTTCCGAGGCCGAACTGATCGTGGGACACCCTGTCGCCCGCTTCGAAACACTCGATCGGCGGCTCTTCCAGGGACGGACGGTTGAAGGGGCTGGACGGCAGGTGGCGCCGGGAACCGGCTGACTTTGTCATTGCCTGAAGTATGCGCCCCCGGCCCCCCGCCACGCCACGCCCGGACGTTCCCACTTCCAGGGCCGGTCGGCCGCGGGGCCCCGCCCGAGCAGCGCCACCATGGCGAATGCGGCATCGCCGGCCCCCCGAACGTGTGCCGGACAGGCCGTGTCCCGCCCGCTCAGCGCGGGTTCGGCTGCCGCTTCCACGGGCCGGTGATCGCGAACAGGATGCCCGGCGACTGGATGCTGGCGTACAGCGTCCGCCCGTCCGGTGAGAAGACGACACCGGCGAATTCGCTGAAGTCCGGGTCCTCCTCGGTGCCGAGGTTCAGCTCGTTGCGGGCGATGGGGTACGTACGGCCGCTGTCCGTGGCGCCGATCAGGTGCTGCACGCCCTCGCCGTCCTCGGCGAGGATCAGGCCGCCGTACGGGGACACCGTGATGTTGTCGGGGCCGTCGTACGCGCCGTCCTTCGACGGATCGGGGTTCATGCCGAAGCGCACCTTCAGAGTCAGCGTCCGGCGGCGCGGGTCGTAGAACCAGACCTGGGCGTCGTGCTGCTCCGGGCTCTCCTCACGGGCGTACGAGGACACGACATAGGCGCCGCCGTCACCCCACCACATGCCCTCCAGCTTGCGGCCCCGGGTGACCTCCTTGTCCTTGAACTGCTTGCGCACGGAGATGTTCCGCGCGTCACGGTCGGGCACCTCGGCCCAGTCCACGCCGTACACCGTGCCGATCTTCACGGCGCGGGCGAGGTCGTCGACGAACCGGCCGCCGGAGTCGTAGCACCGGGCCGCCTGCAGCACGCCGGCGTCGTCGGCGAGGGTGCGCAGCCGGCCGCGGCCGTGCCGGAAGCCGTGCGGCGGCACCCAGCGGTAGAGCAGGCCGTTGGGGGTGTCTGCGTCCTCCGTGAGGTACAGGTGCCCGCGCTTCGGGTCGACGACGACGGCCTCGTGGGCGAACCGGCCGAGCGCCTTGACCGGCTTCGGGTCCCGGTTGGCGCGGCGGTCGCAGGGGTCGACCTCGAAGACGTAGCCGTGGTCCTTGGTCATGCCGTTCTGGCCGGCCCGGTCCTCGGTCTCCTCACAGGTGAGCCAGGTGCCCCAGGGGGTGGAGCCGCCGGCGCAGTTCTGCGCGGTGCCCGCGACGCCGACCCACTGGGCGACCTCGCCGCTGCGCCGGCTCTCGACGACGGTGCAGCCACCGGGCGCGGCGGGGTCGTACACGAGGCCCTCGGCGAGCGGCACGGGGTGGGCGATCCTGGAGCGGTCGCCCTTGAGCTCATGGTTGACGACGAGCAGGGTCACCCCGCGCGGCCCCTCGAACGTCGCGGTGCCGTCGTGCTTACCGGGAGTGAAGTCACCGGACTCCAGCTGGGTGACGCCGGTACGGGTGAGGACGCGGTACCGGAACCCGGCGGGCAGCGCGAGCAGGCCGTCCGGGTCCGGCACCAGCGGGCCGTAGCCCGGCTCACGGCCGCCGTGGACCTCCGCTCGGGGTCCCTCCTCCGCCGCGAGGGCACCGGGAGCGGAGGCGAGCGAACCCACGGCGCCGGTGAGGGCCACGCCCGCGCCGGTCAGAGCGGACTGCCTGGTGAATTCCCTGCGGGTGAGCGACATCGATGTCTCCTGAGGGCCGGCTGATGTGTGCCACACCCTCACGCCCGCGTATAAACGGCACTTGAACGCCGCACGACATCGAGAGAGGCCTCCGCTGACATGACAATGCCCTCCACCGGACGCCGCGTGCTCGTCAGCGGTGCGTCCCGGGGCCTCGGCCGTGCCGTCGCCCGGGCCTTCGCCGCGAACGGCGACCGGGTCGCCGTCCACTACGGAACCCGCGAGGACGAGGCCCGGCACACCCTCGACTCCATGACGGGGACAGGCCACGTCCTGGTGGGCGGCGACCTCTCCGACCCGTCCGTCGCGGCCACGGTCGCGGAGCGCGCCACGGACGCCCTGGGCGGCATCGACGTGCTCGTCAACAACGCGGCGGTCAATGTGCGGCACCCGCTCGCGGAGACGCCGTACGAGGAGTGGGTGGAGATCTGGCAACGACATGTCTCCGTGAACCTCCTCGCCACGGCGAATCTCAGCCATTGCGCCGCGCGGCGCATGATCTCCGACGGTCGCGGCGGACGCATCGTCAACATCGGCTCCCGCGGGGCCTTCCGCGGCGAGCCGGACCACCCGGCCTACGGCGCGACGAAGGCGGCCGTGCATGCGCTCGGCCAGTCCCTGGCCGTGTCCCTCGCGCCCTACGGCATCGCCGTCGCCTCCGTCGCTCCCGGCTTCTTCCACACGGAACGGGTCGCGGACCGCCTGGCCGGCCCGGAGGCCGAATCCATCCGCGCCCAGAGCCCGTTCGGCCGGGTGGGCACCGCGGAGGAGATCGCATCGGCGGTGCTGTGGCTGGCGTCGCCGAGGGCGGAGTGGTCGTCGGGCACGGTCCTGGACGCGAACGGAGCGTCGTACCTCCGCACATGACGCGTCTGCCGGGCACGGCCGGTTGTCCCGGGGGCGCGGCCGGGCACGGCCCGGTCCGGGTGCGTACCGGGCGGGGCCGGTCTTGTCCGGGTGCGTTACCGGGCGGGGCCGGTCTTGTCCGGGTGCGTGGCCCGGTCCCGGCGGCCTGGCGTCCGGGTGCCGCTCCGGGGGCGTGTCCCCCTCCCCGGGCCGGCCATTTCGCTGCCCCCGGTGGGCAACCGCACCGCCCGTGGCTCGAGCGACCGTTGGGCTCCTCGAAACGGGAGTGGTGCCGGCCGTGGGGGCGACCACTCGCCCTACGGTCCCGGGGCCGACGGGAGGGGGTGGGGTCGCAGGAGGGGGTGAGCGGACGTAAGGCGTCGTGAGTCTTGGGGGCGCAAGTCCGGGAAAGCACTCCGCGATCCCCCTCCGGAGAACCCGCCCCCGCACCACCCCCGGACAACGGCACCCCCGGGAGACGCCGCACCCACAAACATCACCCCCCAGAGAGGGGCACACCGGGACGCCGCACCCCCGGACAAGACCCAAGGACACGGGGCGCACCCGGACGCCGCACCCCCAAACAAGACCCAGGGACACGGGGCGCACCCGGACTTCGCACCCCCGGACAGGCCCCAGGGATACACGGTGGGCGGCACCCACGAAGGGCAACGCCCAGAAGGGCCCCGGGGGCCCAGGCCCCCGGGCGGAAAACCGCGAGCGTCAGCGAGCAGAGCGGGACTTGAAGGCCGCCTTCCGCGCCTCCTTCGCCGTCTGCTTGTCCCTGTGCAGCCGCCCCATCGCCTCCAGCACGTCCGCCGTCGCCGGGTGGTCCACCCGCCATGCCGCGTCGAAGAAGCCGCTGTGCCCGGCGACCAGGCCCTCCACGAGGTCCTGGAGTTCGGCCGCCTCGCCCCCCGCCGCCAGTTGCGCGGCAATCGTGTCGACGGCCAGCCAGAAGATCATCGACTCCGGCGGCGCCGGCACGTCCGCAACGCCCCGCTCCGCGAGCCAGACCCGGGCCAGGCCGCCCAGTTGGGCGTCGTCGAGAACCTCGCGTACGGAGGGCTCGGCGGCCGGGCCGACGAGGGTGAGTGCCTGCTGGCAGTGGAGCCGGCGCAGCGGCGCGCCGCCGTCGTCGCCGCGGGCGGCGGCGAGCAGTTCGCGGGCGGCGTCGGCGGGTTCGCGCCGGGCGAGCCACTGCTCGGTCTCGGCGCGCGCGGACACCTCGGGGAAGTGGGCGAGTCCGCCGAGGAGGGTGTCGGCGCCCTTGTCCGCGAGGTCGCCGACCGCGGGCGCGTCGATTCCGGCTTCGAGCAGTCGGGCCCTGACGCCGTAGAGGCCGAGCGGCGTGAGCCGGACCATGCCGTAGCGTGCGACGTCCTCGTCGTCCCCGAGAGCGGCAGGCCCCGCACCGCCTCCCGCGTCGTCCTCTTCTGCCATCAACTCCTCGTCGACGGGCCGGTATTCGACGAGCCCGACCGGCTCGAGGAGCCGGAACTGGTCGTCGAGGCGCATCATCGCCTCCGAGACCTGTTCCAGGACGTCGTCGGTCGGTTCCCCCATGTCGTCGGGGACGATCATCGACGCGGCGAGCACGGGCAGCGGCACCGGCTCGTCGCCGGCGCCGTTCCCCGTGACGGTCAGCAGGTAGAGGTTGCCGAGAACGCCTTCCAGGAACGCGGCCTCCGCCTCGGGATCCCAGTCGAGCGTCTCGAGGTCGATCTCCCCGTCTTCGCCGATGGCGTCGGCGATGTCGTCGAGTACGGGCGCGGTGGCGTCGGCGAAGACGACGTCGAGGGCGTCCAGCCACAGCCCGAGTACGTCCTGCGGGGAACCGCCGGTGACCAGCGCGAGGTTGTCCCCGGCGACGACGCTGCCGGAGTCGGCGTCGTCGGCCGGTTCCTCGACCTCGACGAGTCCGGTGTCGACGGCGACGCGCCACGCCTCGCCGGCGTACGCGGGGCCGTCCTCGCCCGCCGCGCCCAGGCCCAGTTCCTCCACCGCGGCCGGAAGCTGCTCGTCGACGAGTTCGCCGCCGACGCCGACCTGCGTCTGCGGACCCGCCCAGCGGGCGAGCCGTACGGCCCGGGACAGCAGCGGGGTGGCGAGCGCGTCCCGCGCCAGCTCCGCGTCCGAGTGCAGCCGTACCGGCGGCAGGGTGGGGCGGTCTTCGGGCATCTTGGTGGGTCTCCTCCGCGGCGTGCCGGAAACGGGCGGCCTTGTGGGCGACTGGACGGGCCCAAGCGTAGACGTATTTCATGCCGTTTCGCCGCGCTCGCCGCAGCACGGCAGGACGGGCAACGGGTTCACCGGGCCTTCCGTCGCCGTACATCCGCCGACCCTTGACAAGTGGCCTGTCCAGCCAAGAGATTGACGCGCGTAGAACCTACCGGCCCGTAGGAGACGGCCGGTGGACCCTCATCCCTCACATCCGGAGAACCTTGATGCCTTCCTCCGTCGTACCGAGAACTTCCGCCGTCGCGGCCGCCGTCGCCGCCGCGCTGGCCGCCGGCCTGCTCGCCGGATCCGCGCCAGGAGGTTGCCGATGGCCGTTGCCACACTCACGACGAAGCCCCAGACCCCGCTCCGGAAGAAGCCGCTCCCGGCCTGACAACCGCGCG
>NZ_JBEXRZ010000169.1:0-7418 GCF_040613325.1 Streptomyces sp. NPDC006283
CCTCGCTGGCCGCCACGTACAGCTTGCCCTGCCACAGCGGCAGCAGGCGAACATCGTCGACGAGGATCTCTTGGGCCTGCCGCGTCCGCAGCGCCCGCAGACCACCAGCTGGGGCAGCGAGCAGGCGCCGCAGCCGCAGCGTCCCTCCACGGACGTACCGCGTGGACACGAGGACCACAACCCCACGCGTGGTCCGGGTTCCACGGCCGAGTTCGCACGGCCGGACTTCAACGCCGGTCCCCCGCAGGCCGAGCGCCC
Source organism: Streptomyces sp. NPDC006283 (assembly GCF_040613325.1). NCBI lineage: Bacteria > Bacillati > Actinomycetota > Actinomycetes > Kitasatosporales > Streptomycetaceae > Streptomyces > Streptomyces sp. NPDC006283. The sequence continues at coordinate 259 of NZ_JBEXRZ010000169.1, forward strand.
GGCGGGCCCGTCCGCGGCCGGCCAGTTCGTGCGGCCCGACGTGTACGGGGCGTCCAATGCGTCCGGCAACAACGGCCAGTACGGCCGGCCGGCCGCTCAGGATCCCGCGTCCACCGCGCAGTTCGCCCGCCCCGAGCTCGGCGCGCCGCAGCAGCCCGCGCCGCGCCGGCGTGACGAGTCCGGTTTCGCGCCCCCGCGTCCGTCGGCCGGCCTGCCCGCGCCGCAGCAGCCGGAGGCGCTGCCGCCGGCCTCCGGTCCCGGCGACGGCCGCACCCCGCTGTACGACACCCTGGAGACCAACTGGTTCCGCGGTGCACAGGGCGGTGGCCAGTCCACCGACCAGCCGCAGGCGCCGGCGGAGCGCTCCGCTTCGCCGATGCCGCAGCGTTCCCCCGCGCCGAGCCCGGCGACCCCGGGCAACGCGCACCAAGCGAGCGGTGCCTGGCGCTCCTCGCCCAACGACGAGTTGGTGCGTCAGGCCGAGCGGGTCAGGAAGCCCGCGGCCGGCGGCGTCACCACCTCCGGTCTGCCCCGCCGTGTCCCGCGCGCCAACCTCGTGCCGGGTACCGCGCAGGAGCAGAACCACCAGGCCGGTCCGCAGGTTTCGCGCGCGCCCGACGACGTGCGCGGCCGGCTGACCAATCTCCGCCGGGGTATCCAGCAAGGCCGTCAGCAGAACAGCTCGACGACCGGAAGCTTCAACCTCGGCCCCTCTCACCAGCAGGAGCGTTAGTTGAGTCCGATGAGCCAGGCGGCGCAGAATCTGAACTGGTTGATCACCAACTTCGTGGACAACACCCCAGGGGTGTCGCACACGGTGGTGGTCTCCGCCGACGGTCTTCTGCTGGCGATGTCCGAAGGTTTCCCGCGCGACCGCGCCGATCAGCTGGCGGCCGTGGCCTCCGGTCTGACCTCGCTGACCGCGGGGGCGTCCCGGATCTTCGAGGGCGGTCCGGTCAGCCAGACGGTCGTGGAGATGGAGCGCGGCTTCCTGTTCCTGATGTCCGTCTCCGACGGCTCCTCGCTGGCCGTGCTCGCGCACCCGGACTGCGACATCGGCCTCGTGGGCTACGAGATGGCGCTCCTGGTCGACCGTGCCGGCAGCGTCCTCACCCCGGACCTGCGTGCGGAGCTCCAGGGAAGCCTTCTGCACTGAGACTTCGCCCCGAGCCGAACCCCACGCCCCGGCTCGACCCCCGCCAACGCACCGTCACCAGCACGGCCGCCAAAGGCCCCCCACCGGCCCCATCAGACGGCACAGCCGACCACTTGCTGTCACGCCCGGAGGATTCATGACCCCGCCCCCCGCCTCTCACGATCCGTACGGCGCCTCAGTCGACGCGTACGGAGACGAGGGCGACCAGCCGCTGGTGCGGCCGTACGCCATGACCGGCGGACGGACGCGGCCGCGGTACCAGCTAGCCATAGAGGCGCTGGTCAGCACCACGGCCGATCCGGCGCTGCTCGCCGGCCTGCTCCCCGAGCACCAGCGGATCTGCCACCTGTGCCGGGAGGTCAAGTCGGTCGCCGAGGTGTCGGCGCTGCTGTCGATGCCGCTGGGCGTCGCGCGGATTCTTGTCGCGGACCTGGCGGAGGCCGGCATGGTGGCGATTCACCAGCCGGGCAACGGAGAGGCCGGCGGCACGCCGGATGTGACACTGCTCGAAAGGGTGCTCAGTGGACTTCGCAAGCTCTAGCGGCGGTGCTGCCCGATCGACCACCAGCGCGAAGATCGTGGTGGCGGGCGGCTTCGGCGTGGGCAAGACCACGTTCGTAGGCGCCGTCTCGGAGATCAACCCGCTGCGTACCGAAGCCGTCATGACCTCCGCGTCCGCGGGCATCGACGACCTCACCCACACCGGCGACAAGACCACCACCACCGTCGCCATGGACTTCGGCCGCATCACCCTCGACCAGGACCTGATCCTCTACCTCTTCGGCACCCCCGGACAGGACCGCTTCTGGTTCATGTGGGACGACCTCGTCCGCGGCGCCATCGGCGCCGTCGTCCTCGTCGACACCCGCCGACTCGCCGACTGCTTCCCCGCCGTCGACTACTTCGAGAACTCCGGCCTCCCCTTCGTCATCGCCCTCAACGGCTTCGACGGACACCAGCCCTACAACCCCGAAGAAGTCCGCGAAGCACTCCAGATCGGCCCCGACACCCCCATCATCACCACCGACGCACGCCACCGCGCCGACGCCAAGAGCGCCCTCATCACCCTCGTCGAACACGCCCTCATGGCGCGCCTCAAGTAGAACCCTCAAGTAGACGGTGCAATACGGCAGTTGTCGTAGTTGCCGCCGGTGGCGGGCTGTGTCTTTTGACACGGCCCGCCTCCGTGTTCATAACATTTCGACAGAGAATTCCAGCACAGCGGACACCCGTTGCACACGGGCGGTGCCGCTGCGCTCACATGTGCACCGCTATTTGCCGTGGCTCGTTCTTTATGCCCGTTTTATACGAGGCCTGGGCCACTCGGAATCACAGATTCCGACTGTTTGGAATGGGGCCGTCGACGTGCTGGAATTCGTCGAACTGCCGAGTAGTACGGCTCTGAACGAAACACGGCACAGCGTAGGTGCCGACGCCGAGAGGTTGTTGGTCGAGTGAGGCGAAGCATGACGAGCTCCGCAGAGCAGCAGGCGCGGGGCAACTTCACCCCGCCGTCGCGCACAGCGGCGTCGCCTGCGAATGCGTCGGGAGCTTCCGGCCCTTCCCCGGCCGGCGGCGAATCGAGCACCGGTGGCAGCTCCAGCCGGCTGTCACCGCGCAACTGGCGGGTGCCCACCCGTCTGAACGCGATTCTCCTCATACCCGTGCTCGTCGGTCTGGTGATGGGCGGGTTCCAGGTCAAGCAGTCGATCGACACCTGGAGCGAGGCGCAGGACGCGGAGAAGACGGCGCTGATCGTGCGCGCCGCCTCCGAGTACGGCCAGGCACTGCTCAATGAGCGTGACCTCACCGCACAGCCCCTTCTCCTGGCCACGAGCGAGGACGCCCGCAAGGCGGCCGTCGTCACCGAGGCGTACGAGACGACGGACGCGGCCAAGGCCAAGTTCGACGAGGCCGTCAAGGACATGCCCGACGGGCAGGGCCTGGAGCGTCGCCTCACCCTCTTCCGGCAGGAGGAGCCGGGGCTCGCGAAGCTGCGCGAGGTCTCCTACACCAAGGCGCTCGACCCGGTGAAGACCGAAGAGGGCTACGTCAAGATCCAGCACGTGCTGATGGAGTTCTCCAACGAGCTCGGCCTCGGCACCGGCAACGTCACCAGCTACGGCCGTACCGTGTACGCCGTCCAGCTCGCCAAGGCCGCCGCCTCGCTGGAGCGCTCGATCGGTATGCACCTCCTGGTGCGGCCGAGCAAGGACCCGAGCGTCCTCGCCCAGCAGAAGGTCGCCTTCAACTCGTACAACTACCTCGAGCAGATCGCGATCGGCGAGTACGTCTCCGGCGGTACGGAGGCGGACACCGCGCGGCTCAAGGAAGTCATGGCCGGCAAGGCCGCCGAGGGCGGCAAGCGGCTCGCTGCCGCAGGCCTGAACCCGCCCAAGGGCCCGGACGGCTCCTTCTTCACCGGCATGGCCGCCGCGATCGGCTCCAACGCGACCCCCGCGAAGCTGCGCACGCAGGACGTCACGCCCGAGACATGGATGGGCGCCTCGACCGCCAAGTTCGACGGTTACACCGAGATCGAGAAGGACCTCGTCGACCGGGCCGTGCAAGAGGCCTCGACGATCTCCGACGACGCCAAGTCCGACGCCATCATCAACGGCCTCATCGTCGTCATCGCCCTGCTGACGGCCTTCATCCTGGCCGGCCTCATGGCGCGCCAGATGAGCCGCTCGATGCGCCAGCTGCGCACCGCCGCCTTCGGCATCGCCGAGCAGCGTCTGCCGATGCTCGTCGACCAGCTGTCCCGTACCGAGCCCGGCCGGGTCGACACCCGCGTCCAGCCGATCCCGATCGACACCCAGGACGAGATCGGCGAGGTCGCCCGCGCCTTCGACCAGGTCCACCGTGAGGCCGTCCGGCTCGCCGCCGAGCAGGCCATGCTCCGCGGCAACGTCAACGCGATCTTCACCAACCTGTCGCGCCGCAACCAGTCGCTGATCGAGGGCCAGCTGACCCTCATCACCGACCTGGAGAACAACGAGGCCGACCCGGACCAGCTGGAGAACCTCTTCCGCCTGGACCACCTGGCGACCCGTATGCGCCGCAACGGCGAGAACCTCCTCGTCCTCGCCGGCGAGGAGCCCGGCCGCCGCTGGAACCAGCCGGTGCCGCTGGTCGACGTGCTGCGCGCCGCCTCCTCCGAGGTGGAGTCCTACGAGCGCATCGAGCTCACCGGTGTCCCGGAGACGGAGATCCACGGCCAGGCCGTGACCGACCTCGTGCACCTGCTGGCCGAGCTCCTGGAGAACGCCACCACGTTCTCGTCGCCGCAGACCAAGGTCCGCGTCACCGCGACCCGGCTGCCTGACGGCCGCGTGATGGTCGAGATCCACGACAAGGGCATCGGCCTCACCGCCGAGGACTTCGCGGACATCAACCACAAGCTGGCCAACCCGCCGACCGTGGACGCCGCCGTCTCGCAGCGCATGGGCCTCTTCGTGGTCGGCCGCCTCGCCGACCGGCACGGCATCCGCGTCCAGCTGCGCCCCTCCGGAGAGCAGGCCGGCACCACCTCGCTGGTCATGCTCCCCGACGCCATCACCCACGGTGGCGGTGGTGAGGCGCTGCCCGAGGACGACTTCACGGTCTCGCAGATCATCCCGGAGCAGCGCGCCTTCGAGCAGCCCGCGTTCGAGGCCGCCCCCATGCGGACCGCGGCGGAGCTCGGCTTCGACGACTCCCGCTACGAGCAGCCCTCCGACGGCTCCGCGGCCCAGCTCGACCCCGTGGGCCGCTCCCTGATGCGGGAGGAGCGCCGTGCGGCCCTGGAGGCCCAGGCTCAGGGCGGCGAGCGGCCCCTGTACCGCGACGAGGTGTCGTACGGGCAGGAGCAGGAGCAGCAGCAGGAGTACGGCTCCGAGTACGGCCAGGAGTACGCCGCGCAGGGCTACGCCCAGGAGCAGCAGCCGGTGTACGACGAGTACCAGGGCAGCTACCAGGACGGCTTCCAGGCGAACGGGGGCTACCCCGAGCACCAGGACCAGTACCAGGGCTCGTATGCGGAAGCCGCATACCAGGCCCCGCAGGCTTCCGAGCAGCAGTACGACGGCCAGTACGACGCCCAGCCCCAGCAGGCGGAGTGGGCCGATCAGAACGGTCACCAGAGCACGTACGAGCGGGACTACCGGACCGAAGCGGAATCTTCGCCGGGCGCTCCCGCGAATGCTCCGGAGCGCGTAGGCTTCGATCGTCCGGGACCGTCTCCCTCTTCGAGCAGCAGCCACGAGCTGACCAATGCCGGGCTTCCCCGGCGCGGCAGCAGCCAGCAGCCGCCCGCGCAGCAGCAGACGCAGGCACAGGAGCAGTGGCAGCGGCCCGCCGAGCAGGCTCCGTCGGCCCAGCAGAGCGGACGGGCAACGGAGAGCGGCCAGGGCAGCACGGGCGGCGCCAACGGCTTCGGTGGCGGCGGCTCCGACTCCGACCCCGACGGATGGCGTTCGACGAACGACGAGCGCTGGCAGCGGGCGGAGAAGCTCCGCGACCCGAAGGCCGGCGGGGTCACCTCGTCCGGTCTCCCCCGCAGGGTTCCCAAGGCCAACCTGATCGAAGGCACGGCCGAGCAGACCCCGCAGGGCGGCCCACAGGTCTCCCGCGCCCCTGAGGACGTGCGTGGCAGGTTGAGCAACCTGCGGCGCGGCGTCCAGCAGGGACGCAGCGCGGGAACGGACACGAACGGACCGGGCCTCGGCCCGGGCAGTACCTACAACCAGGAGCGTTAGTGTGAGCCCGATGAGCCAGGCGGCGCAGAATCTGAACTGGTTGATCACCAACTTCGTGGACAACACCCCAGGGGTGTCCCACACCGTGGTGGTCTCCGCCGACGGACTCCTGCTGGCGATGTCCGAAGGTTTCCCGCGCGACCGCGCCGATCAGCTGGCGGCCGTGGCCTCCGGTCTGACCTCGCTGACCGCGGGAGCATCCCGGATCTTCGAAGGCGGTGCCGTCAACCAGACGGTCGTGGAGATGGAGCGCGGCTTCCTCTTCATCATGTCCATCTCCGACGGCTCCTCGCTGGCCGTACTGGCCCACCCCGACGCCGACATCGGCCTGGTGGGCTACGAGATGGCGCTCCTGGTCGACCGTGCGGGCAGCGTCCTCACCCCCGACCTGCGTGCGGAGCTCCAGGGAAGCCTGCTCAACTGAGCGCTCAATTGAGCTATTGGCTTCTTGACCATTAGACAGACAGTGCGTTTCACGCCACCGCACCGTTAAGGTGCGGTGGCGCGGGCTCCACAGGGACAGGAACCGGCGACAGGCAGTCGGAGGAGGAAACGTGGCAACACCCCCAGGCGGACGCCCTTTCGAGGGCGGTCATCAACCGCCGCACGGTGAGCACGCAGACAACCGGTTCAACTTTCCTTCGACGCCGGGAAGACAGGGCGCGCAGCAGCCCTACCAGCAGCCGCAGTCGTCGTACGACCCGTCGTACGACCCCTCGTACGGGCAGCCGTACCAGCCCTGGGTCCAGCCCGTGGCCCCGCGGCGGTCCCCGGAGCCCGCGACCGCGTCGTCGTCCGGCTCCGGCTCGCACAACCCGCTGGTGCGGCCGTACGCCATGACCGGCGGACGGACGCGGCCGCGGTACCAGCTCGCCATCGAGGCGCTGGTCAGTACGACGGCCGATCCGTCCAGGCTGCAAGGGCAGTTGCCCGAGCACCAGCGGATCTGCCGGCTGTGCTTCGAGATCAAGTCGGTCGCCGAGATCTCCGCACTCCTCACCATCCCCCTCGGCGTTGCCCGGATCCTCGTCGCCGACCTGGCGGAGGCCGGACTCGTCGCCATCCATCAGCCCGGCGGCGACGAGTCCGCCGGCGGCCAGCCAGACGTGACACTGCTCGAAAGGGTGCTCAGTGGACTTCGCAAGCTCTAGCGGCGGTGCTGCCCGCTCAACCACCAGCGCGAAGATCGTGGTGGCGGGCGGCTTCGGCGTGGGCAAGACCACGTTCGTAGGCGCCGTCTCGGAGATCAACCCGCTGCGTACCGA
>NZ_JBEXRZ010000169.1:7518-15575 GCF_040613325.1 Streptomyces sp. NPDC006283
GCTGTCACCGCGCAACTGGCGGGTGCCCACCCGTCTGAACGCGATTCTCCTCATACCCGTGCTCGTCGGTCTGGTGATGGGCGGGTTCCAGGTCAGCGTACGAGATAGAGGGTGAGGGCTCCACCTGACTCAGAGACGCTGGCAACGTGAGCATGACCTCGGGCAGTGGCGTACGCGCCGGTGCCGCCGGTGATCGCGAGATCGAAGTCGCTGGGCGGGGCGCCAGCAGGGGTAGTCTGCAAGTGCTGCCACGTCACCTGCCCCCAGGGAAGGCTGAAAGTGCCCGTGCAGTGAGTGGTTTGCGCTGCCACTCGGGTGCACACTGCGCCCTCGGTGCCATAGCTGACACCTCCACGAAAGAGGTTCGCGGTGATGATGATCTGATCACCGATCCCGCGTCCAGGTGTCCCGTTGTCGACCACCGTGGTTCCTGTCCCCGTAGACGTCAGGCTGATGACTTCCTTGCGCTTCACGTCCATGCCCCAGTCCAGGGGGTACGGCTCATGGGACGCCGAGGCGGAACCGGCGAGAGTCGCGAGCGACAACGCCGTTGCTGCCACCACGCTCCACTTCGAAATGGATTGCATTCTTCCTCGCCTGATGGACGCGGGTTCTTTGGGTGTGCCCAGGAATTCACATTGTGCGATGGAGCGTCAATTCTCAAACTCATCAAAGGGTCAGGTTCATCCGTCCGGCGTCATCTCCCCCAACACACCCAGACTGACCGCGCCCAATGGCCGCGCCCAGCCCACGGGCGGATGGTCTCGGGCAGGGGAGTGTCTAATCAACGGCGGATCCGATGATCAAGGAGACGCCTGATGAGAGACCATCACCGAGGATTCGGCCGCGGAGGAGCCGGTCGTCGAGTCACAGATGGTGCAGGGCGGCGAAGTCGCGGGCTGGTTTGGTGAAGACGCAGGAAGCGACGAAGACAGGGACGTCCGCCTGTTGTCGGCTCGGGCGGTGCCGTTGAAGGTCTGGATGTCGCGGCTGCCGACGGTGCGGTGCTTGGCGTACCGCCTGCACTGAATGACGACGCGACGGCCGTCGGGCAGGCGGCCGATCAGTCCGCGCCCCGGTCGCCGGCGCCGCCGACGCGCTGAACCTCGGTGCAGCCGTCCCGTCAGCAAGAGAACACCCATGCTTCTCAGGGAGTTTCCATCCGTGGTACCGGCCGCCCCCTCCCCCAGCGCCTTCAGGTCTCACCGACTCTGCCATCTAATTGAGAATCCATCTGGGCAACGAGGTGAAAATCAGCACCCGCGCCTACTACGCCGAAGCCCGAACCCTTACGGCGCCCCGTAACGCGAACGCCTTGGACAAGGCGGGGAGTGGCTGACGAATGTCAGGCGGCCGGGCGGGCGGACTCGGCAAGGACCCGGCCCGCGCCGAGCGCCGCGCGTAGCAGCTCGCCGCCATCGACCCCGCTTGGAACCCGAGACTGCTCGGCTGGACGGCCGACGCCCGCTGCTGGAACCACTCGATCTGGTCGGCGCCGTGGTCTCCTTTGAACCGTTCCGACTTCTCTGCCGCTCCGTTGCGAGGTAGCAGGTTGAGTTCGCGGCTGTAGCCGGGCATGAGGTGCAGTTCCACGAAGCCGATGTTGCGACGACCAGCTGTGGCCGGGTTGGTGCGTGCGAGGAAGGGGGGTAACAAGGTTCTGCCGCTCGCGCCTGTTTTGCTGCGTAACCTCAACAATGGCTGTTGCTGGACCGTTCCAGTGACCGCTGGGTGCAACCAGAGTGTCGATCGCCAGGCGTGGTCAACGTCACATGTCGCTGAATCGGCGTGGTGGACTAAAAGGGAAAAGGTGTGACGCGCAATCAGGGAAAAGGGTACTCATGGGACTTGACGCCGCATCAATTGCCATCAACAGGATTGCACTTGCGAGCAAGGGCCGCTGCGGGGAACTCGATGTCGGAATCTTCCCAACGTCTCTGGCAGTATACGGCTGACAGCGGGTTCCCGGATGCCGCAAGTCAAGGAGCACGGTGCACATGCTCCTACTTGTCGAGCTCGCCTCGAAGGGGGAATTGAGCAATTGCTGCGATAATCCGCTACTGAGAGTGACGATTCACGCCTCCGGGTTCGACCGCAGCCTTTCGAGCTGCAACAGATGCCCCAGTCTATTTAGATCTGAAAGGACGAGGTAATGGCACGCCACAAGAAGATACGTGAGGGTTCGGTCCTGCCGACAAGCAGGAATGCAGTTGCGAGCCTGACCCTTGGAGCGGCGCTTGGGGTAGGGGTACTCGGTGCAGCCCCGGCAAGTGCAGTATCAATTCCCAAGCCACTCAAAGAGCTCCTGAAAGAGGGATCGAAAGAGTTATGCAAGGAATATTGTGGCGATATCTCCGAAAAAATTCTCCCTCCTGAGGCGCCCGTCAATCAATGGGCAAATGATTCCCATAAGCACTGGCAGGAGAAGGCGTACGCGGAGTTCGACGCACAGGCTGCAAAAATTCCAGCAGATACTCCAGATCGTGCAAATCAGCTGTCGAAAATCGCCGAATCAACCTACAGCAAATACATGGGCCACTGGAGGAAGCTGGATGCTGTAAGCCTATTTGAATTCTCTACGCCTTATAGGGGAGAGGATGGCGTAGCCCACACCCACGTCGGCGAGATACAGGCCAATGCGCCCGACAGGGAGCGGCTAGGGTACGGTATTGAAGATTTCGCCGAAAATCGGCGAGATGCCAAAAATACTCTCAAGTCCATGCAAAATGGCCTCCTGAAGCGTGCAGGCCTTCCCGCCGTCGATAACGGTAGTTTTTGGACGCCGGCAGACCGCCTGCGGGACACCAATTCGGGTAGAACGTACTGGGAATGGGTGCCCACTGAGCGTGCAAGTATTTTTTGGGGTGCGGTCCCTGTTGGGGCGCCTTCTGGGGGCTACCAAGTGTCGCGGTTCATCAACTCCCCCGGGGGTGCTCAAGATTTTCTTCAGCAATATCGTCTGGGCAGGTTGCTAGCGAGCCAGCCCCAAACGCCTGAGGCGCGGCAGACCGTGGAACACGCGGCTAACAAGTACGAGCGCACTTTGAATCAGCTGGCATCGCAGTCCCCGAGTGCGCCCTTCAAGGACCCCGCTCCGGGCCCTCAGAGTCACGTCTCCACAACGCCATTGCATCTGTCTGGTGTGCCACAAAGCAACGGGTCGGAGGGCAAGGGTGGGGAGCACCCAGCAGGCACGCAGGGCCTGCACGGCCAGCCGCAGCCAAGCCAGGGCAAGGAGCCGCTGCCGACCGGTCAGCAAGGTCAAGGCAAGCAGAACGGTTGGTCTGGTTCGCAGGTAAGGAAGTCGCGAGAGGCTGGCTTCGCGGAAAATACGTCCAGCGAGTCGCAGTCGATCCAGTCGGCTGGTCAGCCGTCGCTGTCTACGCCACCAGGGTCTTCGGGCCCGGGCAAACCCGTGCATGAAAAGCAGCAGGGTGCAGATGCAGTGAAGCCCGCGCAGGATCAGAATCCTTCGCAGGGCCACGCCCTGACGGACCATCAGCAACCGCCGTCACACCATTCTACGTCGCTGTCCTCGGGTGGTTTGACGCCGGGTGAGCAGGGTCAGGGGCAGAAGCCGCCGGTGACGGAGAGTGCGTACCCCGAGCAGCAATCGGTTGCGCCGCCTGCTGCTCAGCAGGCTCAGGCGGATACGCAGGCGCAGGCGGGGTTGCCTGCTGGGGCTTCTCCGGTTGGGGACGGGGGCACGTCGGTGGCTGGTGGTTCGGCGTCGTCGGGTTGGTGGGATCAGTGGAGGCAACAGACGTTTGGTGTGCAGCCGCCGGCGCAGCTGGACCCGCAGGTGCAGCCGACTGTCGTCCAGGCCTCCGATGGGCAGAAAAACGGGCAGTCCGCTGACATCTCGCAGCAGTCCCACGGCCAGCAGCAGGCGCAGGGGCTGCCGGGTGCCCAGCCCCTGACGAATTCCGGACAGGTTGATGCCGGCGGTGGAGACCCGTGGGGAATCAACAACTACAGCAGCAACACCGGTTCGACCGGCGACTCCGGTGGCGGGGGCGAGTGGTGAGGTCTTCACCACTGGTCGTCTGCGGGCCCCTGCGACTCTGCTGCTCAATTCCGTGGTTGCCGGGCCGTGAGTTGGTAGGCGAGTCGGGTGGTGTTGCTGGTCCGGGGTCGCTGGAGGGGCTGGGGGCCTTCTACCTGGGAAGTAGAGACACCGTTCTTGATCGGCGATGACCTGCGCGTTCATGCCAGGTCACCGCCGGGTGGTCCAGGCGCGGTCCGAGGACACGCTCCAGCGACGGGTGGAACTGGGTGAGCAGGCCACGGATGCGGTTGGAGGTGCAGGGGGCCTCGGCTGCAATGTCCTGGTCGAAGCCGACCAGCACGGGGAGTTCGGCGGTGATCTCGTCGGTCGGTTTCAGCGAGCGCAGGGGGTGGGGCATGGTGCGAGCGGGGTCTGTCTCCAGCGCGGTGTTCATGTTGATGATCAGGTGCGGGTTGGCGGTGTTCGGCCAGCGGTGGCGCCGGTGCCCCAGCCAGGCCAGTATGAGCTGCCGGGTGAGGTCGTCCAGCGGGTGGGTTCGTCCGGCGATGGTGATCCGGCGGCTGCCGAGGTCGGCATCGTCGAGTGCAGGACTCGGATTGCCCCGGGCCGGGCGGCGTGGACCGCGGCGAGGGCGACGGCCAGGCGCCGGCGGGCGAAGTGACCACACCCCGTCTCCCGGATCAAGGGCGGCCAGGCCGCCGAGGACCGCTTCCTGGACTTCCAGGAGGTGTGGGCGCCAAGTGCCCGGCGATCGTGCGGCTGTGGGAGAACGCCTGGGCCGAGTTCGTGCCGTTCCTCCAGCTCGACACCGAGATCCGCCGCGTCGTGTGCTCCACGAATTCGATCGAGAGTGTGAACTCCAGGATCCGCAAGGCCGTCCGGGCCCGCGGGCACTTCCCGAACGAAGCAGCGGCACTCAAGTGCGTCTACACGGCCGCCATGAGCCTGGACACACCGGCGCCGGCCGTAAACGCTGGATCACCCGCCTTCGACATCGCCTTCGATGGCCGTCGGCCCCGCCGCCGGTAACTCAACCACCCGAGTTACACCGTTGGCTGGACAGCAGGGCTTCGGCGTAGTCGCAGGGTGTCCGGTTCGTGGCGGTCTGCCAGTTCGGTGGTGACCCGGGAACGTGAGAGGCACGGACTCCCAAGATCATGGAGTTCTCTATGCCCGTGGTCCGAGTGGAAACCGTGCCTGCCGACCCATCATCGCTGATCCCACCCGCTCTTGACCAACTCCGCGATCACCCTGGTGTCGTTCCCGATGAGGTGCCGGGCCTGCTGGAGCGCCTCGCCGAGCGGAGTACGCCACACCCTGACCGTCGTGCTCGCGCTCACCGCGGGCGCGGTACTGGCCAGCGAGTGGATCGCGACGTTACGCCACACGTGCCCACCACGCTCGGAGCACGTGCCGATCCACTGTGGGTCGAGACAGTCCAGGCCCAGGCTCTCCAGGTCCGCCTTGCTGGCCGGCCAGCCCAGAGCCTCCGCGAGCTCCTTGCCGTTCATTGCTGTTTCCCGGCGGAGTTCACGGAGGCGCTGGCCGAGCGCTTCACGCGCTTCGTGGATCTTTGTCACGGGGTGATGGTCCGCCCGGCAACGTAGTCGGCATACGGGATGGCGTGGTGCCAGGCCGTGTCACGCAGGTAGCTGTGTCGGACGACCTCGGAGGGGTCTTCGATCATCTCGGTGCCGAGCGGCACGCCGTCGTTCGTGAAGTGCATGCGCCCCAGGCGGTGCGAGTCGAAGAGCCAGTAGTCGTACCCGGGCAGACCCAGCTTGTCCGCCTGGTCCTGCCGCAGGTACCGGATGTCCTCGCCGACTTGGACGTTGAACTGGCATAGCCAGAGCTCGAATTCCAGGTAAGCGGTGAGCACTTCGGGGACGATTCGCACACGCTCGATGCGCTTGCCCTGCTGGATGCCGTTGCGCATGGTGTCGAGCCACGGCTGGAACCAGTCGGTTCCGGGGTTCTCGCCCCGGCGGTGCCGGGCGAACGGCTCCTGCTCCTCGTCGACGGTGTAGAGCGTGCGGGTTTCCAGCCGCCACGCGGTGTGCTCGAAGTCCTCGAAGAGACGTCCGAACGCCTCGCCGGTGATCAGGTCGGGCACGTCACTCCTTGGGCGCGAAGCGGGTGAGCAGCTCGCGGGGGACCTCGACGAATGTCTCGCCGTCGAGGACGTCCCGCAGTTGGCTTAGGGCCTCCTCGTCGGTCACTCGGTAGCCCTGGACGACGATGGTGCCGCGGTCAGTTTCGTACAGCGTCGGGCAGTTGCCTCCGCCCGAGGTGGTGCCGATAAAGCGTAGCTTCATGGCGGTTTCCCTCTCGCTGACATTTCTCGAAATTGCAGCAGTTCGGGACCGAGTGGGTAAGGGTGCGTTCCGGACACGGCGAAGCGCCCCTGCCTGGCGAGGAAAGGCACGCAGGGGCGTGGTGTGTCAGGGGTATTGGCGGCGGTTCGGATCCAGAGCGAGCGGGACGGGATGGACGGCTCCTCGTCGGGCGGTGGCGGTGCGCCGTCGCGGCGGCACACGAGTGCGTCGGGTCTTCGGGCGGGGGCTGGAGGCTGTAGCCGTCCGGGCACGACGGCCCGGCCGAGCCGCGCGCCCTGCTCGCCGCGGGGACTCCGCGAGTGGCCGAGGAGACGCTGACGGCGGGCATCCCGGCGCGGCTCACGGTGGAGAGCGCGGAGAGGATCGTCGCCCTGGTCGTCGGCGCCGACCAGGAGGACGACGCTGCACCCGGTGAGGGCGAGGACGGGCCGCCGGTCCTGGGAAAGATCAAGGAGGCTCCGGGCAATGTGAGCCTGGAGACGATGCTCACCGAGATCGACAAGCTGCTCGCGGTGAGGGCGGTCGGGCTGCAGGCGGACCTGTTCGCCGATGTCGCGCCGAAGGTGGTGGCCGGGTGGCGGGCGCGGGCCGCGGTGGAATCCCCGTCCCATCTGCGCACTCACCCGCTGCCGCTGCCGCTGCGGGTAACGCTGCTGGCCGCGTTGCTGCACGAGCGGGAGCGGGAGATCAGGACACGCTGGTCGAGTTGCTGATATCCACGGAGCACCGGATCGGGGCGCGGGCTGAGAAGAAAGGCACCGAGCAACTGGTCAACGCGTTCAGGAAGGTGTCGGGCGAGGAGAACATCCTCTTCAAGCTCGCCGAGGCGTCGATCGGCGAGCCGGAGGGCACAGTCCGCGAGGTCGTGTACCCGGCCGTGTCGGGCGGTGAGCAGACGCTGCGGGAGCTGGTGCACGAGTTCAAGACCCGTGGCCCGGTCTACCGGAGGACGGTGCAGACGACGTTGAAGGCGTCGTATACCAACCACTACCGGCGCGGGCTGATCAGGCTGCTGGATGTGCTGGAGTTCCATTCGTCCAACCACACGCACCGGCCGGTGATCGAGGCGCTGGCGCTGGTGGCCCGGTACGCGGCAGCGGGGCAACACCACGTACTACCCGCTGGGTGAGACGGTGCCGGTACACGAGGCGATGGGCGGGGACTGGGCCGAGGTCGTGCACCGCACCGACAAGCGGGGCCGGCGCCGGGTGGTGCGGATGGTCTACGAGGTCGTCGCCTTCCAGGCCCTGCGCGACCAGCTCAAGTGCAAGGGAGATCTGGGTGGTCGGCGCCGACAAGTGGCGAAACCCCGACGAGGACCTGCCCCAGGACTTCGCCGAGCGCCGCGAGGAGAACTACCGCGAACTCCACAAGCCGCCGCTGAACGCCGCCGACTTCGTCGACGAGCTGCGCGAGCAGATGACCACCGAGCTGACGCTACTGAACGACCGCATGCCGCGTTTGAGCTGGCTGGACATCGCCGAGCGGAAGTCCGGGGCGATCCGGCTGACCCCGGCCGAGGCCCAGCCGGGCCGAAGAACCTGCGCCGGATCAAGGGTGAGGTACAGCACCGGTGGGGCATCGTGCCGCTCATCGACATGCTGAAAGAGGCAGTCCTGCGCACGGGCTGCCTGGATGTGGTCACCTCTGTCTCCGGCGGCGGCTCCCTGTCTGCGGAGGTCCTGGCCGAGCGCCTGCTGTTGGTGATCTAC
>NZ_JBEXRZ010000170.1:0-15484 GCF_040613325.1 Streptomyces sp. NPDC006283
CACCTGTTCCCCCCGCCCGGGGGGTGCTGGGGGGGCCCCCCCCCCCACACCCGCGGCGCCGGGGGGTACCGGGGTCCGGGGCCTGCCCCGGTTTCGGGAAGGGGCGGGGTGGGGAAACGGCCCCGCGCAGCGGCCCCGCACCCGACCGCCCCCCGGCCAACGCCGAAGGGCCGGCCCCGTCACGGTCGACGTGACAGGAACCGGCCCCTGCAAAGCTCGGCGTCAGCCGATTTCCGCACCGAACGTCGACAGCGCCTCCGTCACCGGCTGGAAGAACGTCTCCCCGCCCGACGTGCAGTCGCCGCTGCCGCCCGAGGTGAGGCCGATCGCCGCGTCGCCCGAGAAGAGCGAGCCGCCGCTGTCGCCCGGCTCGGCGCAGACGTTCGTCTGGATGAGGCCCTCGACGATATCGCCGTTGCCGTAGTTGACGGTGGCGTCGAGGCCGGTGACCTCGCCGTCGTGCACCTGGGTGGTGGAACCGCTGCGCGTGACCTGCATGCCGACGGTCGCGTCCCCCGCACGGGCGATCGCCTGCGTGCCGCCGTCGTAGAGGTTGACCTCGCTCGGGTGCTCCGTCGCGCCGTTGTACTTCACCAGCGCGAAGTCGTTGCCGGGGAACTGCGAGTCGACCATCGTGCCGATCGCCGCGCCGCCCGCCGAGTCGGACCACTCGCTGCCGGACTGTCCGCAGTGTCCGGCGGTGATGAAGTGCGGCTCGCCGTCCTTGACCACGTTGAACCCGAGCGAGCAGCGTCCGCCGCCGGAGTGGATGGCGTCGCCACCCGAGATGAACGGGCGGAACTCGCCCGCGGTCTTCTTGAGCTCGGCCTTGGCGCCGAGGCCCTTCACGACCTGCTCCAGCTTGGTCCAGTCGGCGCCCTTGACCGTGCGGTCCGCGGTGACGACGACCTTGTTGGTGACCGGGTCGGTCGCCCAGGAGGTGCCCGGGATGGTCGCCTTGTCGGAGAGGGTCGCTCGCGCGCTCTTCAGCTCGACCAGCGTGTTCTCCACGATTCTGGCCTTGCCGCCCGCCTCACGCACGGTCTGCGCGGCGTCCTCGTTCAGCACGTTCACGATCAGCGCCTTGGCCTTGGCGTCGTAGTACGCGCCGGCCTCCTCGGCACCGAGGTCCGCCCGCAGCGTGACGGCGAGTTCGCCCGCCGCCGGTGCCGTGAGCGTCTTCACGTCGAACTGCGCGGTGTTGTCACTGGCGTTCGCGCTCTGCAGGGTGACGCCCGCGGCGACGAGGGCGACGATCGCGCCGCCCGCCACTGCCGCTTTCCTCTTGGGTATGCGCCGGTGCTTCAACTTCGACCTCCTGTGGGGGCCGCATCCGGGCAAGTGGGGTGCCCGGAGACGGAGGATGAGCCGCCCACTATTCCGAGGCGTCGCACTCGCACACAAGGTCGACTATTGGACGGGCACACGACAACACTGTTGCGTTCACACTCTCTTCACAGGCGTGGGCGGTCCGGTCCGGTTTGCGGGGGCACGGCGGCCTCCTGATGGGTAATCATCGAACGGGCGGGGAAGCTCATGATGTCTGCACAGGCCATGCAGGGCGACGGTGTACGGGCGAAGGGGGGCGTCGGGTGCGACGTCGGGTGCGCGCGGCGGACGGGCGGCATCTGATGGTGGAGCGGTTGGGCGATCCACGCGGCAGACCGGTCTTTCTGCTGCACGGCACGCCGGGCAGCCGGCTCGGCCCCGCGCCGCGCGGGATGGTGCTCTACCAGCGTGGCACGCAGCTGATCGCGTACGACCGCCCCGGCTACGGCGGTTCGGACCGGCTGGCGGGCCGCAGTGTCGCCGATGTGGCCCAGGATGTCAGGGCGATAGCCGACGAGTTCGGGCTGGAGCGCTTCGCCGTCGTGGGCCGTTCCGGCGGCGCGCCGCACGCGCTGGCGTGCGCCGCCCTGATGCCCGACCGGGTCACCCGTGCCGCCGCCCTGGTCACGCTCGCCCCCAGGGACGCGGACGGCCTGGACTGGTTCGAGGGCATGGCCGCTTCGAACGTCACCGAGTACACGACCGCCTCCGCCGACCCGGCCGGTCTCGTCGAGCGGTTCACGCTGCGTTCCGCCGAGATCAGGCAGGACCCGGTCCGGCTGCTGAACGATCTGCGCAGGGAGCTGACCGACTCGGACCGCATGGTCGTCTCCGACGCCGGCGTCCGGTCCATGCTGCTGCGCAACTACCAGGAGGCGCTTCGTACTTCCGCGTACGGGTGGATCGACGACGCGCTGGCCTTCTGCAGCCCCTGGGGGTTCGACCCTGCGGACATCGAGGGCCCGGTGATGCTGTGGCACGGGGAGAAGGACGTGTTCTCCCCGGTGGGCCACTCCCGCTGGCTCGCCCAGCGCATCCCGGGCGCGACGGCCGTCCTCGAACCGACGGCCGCGCACTTCGACGCGCTCCACGCACTGCCTCGCGTCCTGACGTGGCTGCTCGAGGACAGCTGACAGCCCAAGACGGCCGCCGGCCGGCGGCCGCCCCGAGCAGCTGCCAGGGCGGCCCGACTCCCCGGACTCACACCGCGAGCGGCTCCAGGTCGCGGTACACCCGGCGTTCGTCCTTCGCGATCCGGGTCAGGGCGTGCTCGTCGCCCAGCAGCCGCTGCAGCTCCTCCACCGTCTCCGCCCGCAGCTGGGCCGCCTCGTCCTTGCGCCCCAGCAGGCCGAGCGTCACGGACATGTTGGAGGCGATGCCGAGCACCTCGGGATGGTGCGCCCCGAGCACCTCACGGAGGCGGGCCACGGTCTGCTGCTCGATCTCCAGCGCCTCCTCGCAGGCGCCCAGGTCCGCGAGGGCGTTGGCCAGGTTGATGGTGCTGTACAGGGCATGCGGATGGCTCTCACCCAGCACTTCGCGCATCGCCGTGACGACGTTCTGCAGCAGTTGCTCCGCCCTCTCCGGCGTGCCGCAGCCCCACTCGTAGATGCCGAGGTTGTTGATGGCGGCCAGGGTGTACGGGTGCCGCTCCCCCGGCACCTGGCGGTACTGGTCGACGACTTCCTGAGCCAGGTCGCGGGCGGCGACCGGCTCGCCGGCGGCGAACAGGTCCGCCGCCAGGTTCAGGTCACAAGCCAGCGAATCCGGGTTGGCGGAGGTGTACTTGGCGCGGTAGCGGTTGCGGGTCGCGGTCGTCAGCCGCCGTGCGTCCTCGAGCCGGCCGGCCCTGCGCAGTGACACCGCGAGGCTCTTGCCCGCCGCCAGGGTTCCGGGGAAGGCGCGGCCCAGCTGCTCCTTGTACATGTCGTAGGTGCGGCTGAGGACGGCCACGGAGTCGTCGTACCGGCCGACCTCCCTGAGGTCGCGGGCGAGGTTCATCGCGGAGGAGAGGGTGTACGGGTGGTCGGGGCCGAGCACCTCGGTGCGCCGGTCGAAGACCTCCTGGTCGATCTCGCGGGCACGCGCGTACTGCCCGACCATGCGCAGGTTCAGCGCCAGGTTGTTGGCGGCGGCGAGCGTACGGGGGTGGGACTCGTGGAAGATCTGGCTGAATCCCTCGTGCGCCTCGGTCGCGAGCTCCATCGCCCTGCTGTACTCGCCGAGTGTGCCGAGGTCCATCGCCAGACCGCTGGTGGTCATGTACGTGTGCGGATGGGAGGCGCCGAGCACCACGCGCTGCCGCTCCAGCGTCACCTCGTCGAGCTCCTTGGCCTCCACGTAACGCCCTTGGGAGCGCAGGATGTTGGAGAGGTGGAAGCGCAGGTACAGATACTGCAGGTCGTCGTTGCCGAGCTTGTCCTTCCACGATTCACGCAGGTCGTTGCCGAGCGCTCCGGCGGCGTTCCAGTCGCCGCGCTTCCACAGGTAGCGCACGCGGTCGATCAGCAGCCTGCGGGTCTCCGGCTCCTTGCAGTGCCTGGCCTCCGACGGGCCGAGGTGCGGCCAGATGGTGTTGAACCGCGGCCACGTCTCGGGGTTGTCTATCGGCTCGTCGTCGTCGGGCCTGGCTCCGGCGAGAATGCGGTGGACGGCGTGCCGCGCGTCCATCTGCTCCTCCTCGCTGAGCTGCGCCCTGATGACGGCCTGCACGAGCCGGTGCACCTGGATGGAGTTGGAGACCTGGTCGACCTTGGCGAGGGCGAACCGGCCGATCTCCCGGATGACCCGGCCGAGCACCAGCTTCTCCTGCAGGGAGGCGTCGTACGGCTTGAGGGCCTCGATCATCTCCTTGCTGTAGAGGAGATTGGCGGAGATCGGCTCCGGCGCGAAGAAGGCACAGAGCTGCAACAGCCGGACGGCCGCCGGGGAGCGTTCCTTGAGCCGCTCGATGGACACGTTCCAGGTGGCGGCGACCGGCTCGGGGTATCCCGCGGGCTGGTTGAGCGCGAGGACGCTCGCGGCCTGCTCCCGCAGCTGCTCCAGGTACGAGGCGACGGGTGTCGCCGTCTCCGCGATCCACGCCGCGGCCTGTTCGACCGCGAGCGGCAGGTCGCCGACGGCGGTGGCGACCTGGTCGGCGTCCTCGGCGCTCAGTCCGCGGGCGCGCCGCTGTATGTGCTCGATGGACTCCTCGCGCAGGAAGACGTCGACGGGCAGCGCGTCGCCGTACTGCGACCAGGTCTGGTTCCTGGAGGTGACCAGGACGTGCCCGGGCCCGCCCGCGGGGAAGAACCGCTTGAGCTGCTCGGGGTCGTCGGCGTTGTCGAAGACCAGCAGCCACCGTGAAGACGGCACGCCGCGCCGCAGCAGGTCGATGGCCTCCTCGGAGGCGGCCGCCATGTCCTCGCCGCCCTGCGCGCCCAGCCGGACGGCGAGTTCGGCGAGTCCGGCGACGACGTCGTCGGGCTGCTCGGAGGAGATCCACCACACCAGGTCGTAGTCGGCCATGAACCGGTGGACGTACTCGAGCGCCACCTGGGTCTTGCCGACGCCGCCGAGTCCGTACAGCGTCTGCGGCTGCGGCAGCACCGCGGCCACGGCCATGCCGCCGCCGAGCTGGTCGCGCATCCGCTCGAGGACCACGGACCGGCCGGTGAATCCGGGGTTGCGGGGCGGCGCGTTCCAGATCTTCGGCACCGTGCCGGGGAACCGCGGTCCGGGCGACGAGGGCTCGGGCAGCTGCACGGGACGGTCGAGAGCCCGCAGCAGCGCGCCGGTGGCGTGCACCTCGTCGAGCCGGAACAGGTCGACGGGGTTGCGGTCGATGTAGGGGGTGGTGAGGCGGACGTCGCCGACCCTGATCGGCAGCAGATGGCGCCGCCCGCCGCTCGGGTCCTCCGCGGCGGCCCGCTGGAACACCTCCACCGCGCGGGCGGACTTGAGGTAGGCGCTGGACAGCAGCACGACCGTCCGGGCGGCGTTCTCCGCGGCGACCGCGTCGACCTCCACGGGCTCCCGTTCCGCGGACACGTCGCGCGGCACGACCCGGAAGCCGGCCCGGCTGAGCACGTACTCGACCCAGTCGGCCCACATGCGGTTCTCGGCGACGTAGCTGAGGAAGAGGTCCGCGGGCAGTGCGGGGCGGCGGCGGGTGAAGGCGTCCCTGATGCGTATCCGGACGTCCTCGTTCACCTGCGGCATGGAGGTGATCTGCTGGTCGGTGACGACGGCGGTGAGCCGTTCGAAGGCGGACAGCAGCGAGCTGGTGAGCCCTGCCTCGTCGCCGAACGTTGCGAGCGTCTCCTCGTAGGCGTAGTAGGGCCGGTAGGGGATCTCCACCGCCCCCCAGTAGGCGGCGAGTTCGTCGCCGGAGAGGCCGGTGGGGAAGCGGTCGAACTTGAGGCGGGCGAGGGCCCGTCCGGCGTCCGCCTTCTCCTTCTCGCCCTCGTCGATCCGCATCGGCACGGGGAAGATGCGGATGCCACGGCCGCCGTACCGTTCGTCGATCTGCCGGGCGACGGCGGCGGCGCCGTCGATGGACTGGTCGCTGAGCGTGAAGCAGTCGACCAGGATGTCGGGCAGATGGACGGTGCAGATGTCGGCGATGTCGCTCAGGCCGGTGCGGCTGTCGATGAGGACGTAGTCGTAGTTGGCCTTCATGTCGTCGCGCAGCGCGTCGAAGAAGTGGCCCCCGCCGAGCCGGTCGTAGAAGTTGTCCCA
Organism: Streptomyces sp. NPDC006283; assembly: GCF_040613325.1. Classification (NCBI taxonomy): domain Bacteria; kingdom Bacillati; phylum Actinomycetota; class Actinomycetes; order Kitasatosporales; family Streptomycetaceae; genus Streptomyces; species Streptomyces sp. NPDC006283. The sequence continues at coordinate 6,052 of NZ_JBEXRZ010000170.1, forward strand.
GTCGAAGGTGGACACGGTCGCCGAGTACTCGCGGTTCTGCTTGCCCGCCGAGACGAAGTCGAGCGTGCCGCCTTCGGGGAACTCCCAGCCGAGGCTCTCCGGGGTGAGGGAGACGGCGTGCGGCTGAATGCGCGCGTAGTCCAGGTGCCAGTCGTCGCGGCGCGGCTCGGGGTTGGTCGCGGCCCAGGCGTACTCGGTGATCAGGTCGATGACACCGGTGGTGGCGCCGAGCGTGGAGGGGTCCAGGAACGGGTGGAAGAAGCGGTGCAGACCGGGCGCTTCCAGGTCCCAGTCGACCGCCAGGACCCGCTTGCCGTTCGCCGCGAGTATCCAGGCCACATTGGCCATGGCCATCGTGCGGCCCGTACCTCCCTTGTACGAGTAGAAGGTGACGATGCGCCCGTCACGACTGGCTGTCATCCGTGTCCTCCGCATCAGGGGCGATGTCACGCATGTTCGGGACGTATTGGGTGGTGCTGTACTCGGACGCCATCGGGCCGCGCAGCCGCGGCCGTTCGCTGTGGCTGCCGCCGCCCGGCGGTGCGGGCGGGTAGACCTCCGCGTGCCGCAGGTACTCCTGCGCCGCCGCCTCCATCACCTGGGGCAGCAGTTGTCCGAACGCCTCCATGCTGTGCACGCCCCTGGCCGCCGCCTGGCAGGCGGCACGGCCGTGGCGCATCTGGTGCGGCATGGTGCGCTCCAGCTTCTCGATCAGGGCGGCCTCAGAGCCCTGGCTGTCGGGGTCGTCGCGGTTCCACGGGACGACGACACTGACCCAGGGGTGGGGCTGCGCGTCGAAGGCGGCGAGCTTGCGCCGCCGCTCCTCGTCCTCGAGGGCCCAGCGGTCGACGAGCAGGATCTCGGGGCGGGTGGGCGGCTGACCGGCCTCCGCGAGGGGTTCGTGGTCGAACGAGGAGAGGGTCGCCTGGTAGTTGAGGGAGCGCACCAGGTCCTGTGCGACGTACGCCAACGGGCGTGCGGAGTCCGGGTGGTAGGGGTTCCAGTCCTGCGACTGCTTGCCGTAGAAGTCCGCCGATCGGCCGGGCGGCAGGTCGTGGCTGGTGGGCGCGGCGACGGTGACGTGCATGGGCCGCGGCCCGCCGCTGGGCCGGCCGAACGCGCTGGGCGCCTGCCGGAACTCGACCGGGTTGCCGGGCGCGAGCCGTATCGTGTCGGCGACGCTGACGATCCGTTTGGCCAGCTCGTAGACGGCCGCCTCGTACTCCTCGGCGAATATCCGCAGCTTGATCAGACCGTAGAGGCCGTCGGTCACATAGCGGTCACCGAAGGCCCGGTGGTTGAACTGCAACCGTTCGGCCGGGCCGGGGAGTTGCTCCGGCGGCATCGGCACCCATAACGCGGGGACGATCGCCTCGGCGGGGCGGTTGCTCTTCGCGTGGTGGTAGATGGCCCGCTGGGCGAAGGCGTACCACTCCTTGCCGCACATCTCGCTGGCGAAGTAGCGGGGGGAGAACAGCGGGACGAACACCCGGCAGGTGGCGAGCACTTCACCCAGCCGCTCCGACCAGCCCTCCCCCGAGCGTATTTCCCGGTCCATGAAGCCGGCAGGGGCGCCGGCCGGCAGATCGGTCATGGCCATCACATGGCCGCACAGATCACGGAAGAGACGCTCGACCCACATGTCGGGGTCCGGACCTCCCGCCCCGTACCGCGGTGTGTGCGCGTAGCTCAAGAAGAAGTACGGCCGATGGTCCGCCGCTCGCTGCGCTGAATCCGACACACGACCCCCGTCCTGCGTGAACGCCCGACCTGACACCCACTATCGATGAAAGACGCGAGCGAATTAATCATTCCGGAGCGGGTCACACTCCATCCCCCCGCCGTTCGGTCAATCATCACCGCTTTTCGGTCATCCAACCCTGCGCGTGGTCGACCGCTTCCTTGATCGAGAACAGCCTTGCGACCCTTCCCCCCAGTTGTCCGCTTCGTTCCACTCCCCAGGTGAACGCGGCGCCTACGGCCTCGAAATCACTGTCGTCCAGTTCGACGTCGGTGTATTCGACCCATTCGGGACCGCCGCCCGGCCCGCGCACCACACAACGGTACGTGCGCATCGGTGATTCGGTGCGGTACTCGGCAAGATGGAATGCGGTGCACTTGGCGAATCCCACATTGATCATCAGTACGTGCGCTCCGGCGCGACAGAGCGCGCCGAGCGGTGACCGCTCGCCGAGGTGGCAGTCCAGCGGATGGTCGGCGAGCAGTTCGGCGGCCCGCCGCCCCACCGCTGCGAACGACGTCTGCGGATGGGCACTGCGCCGGGCGCCCTCCGCGGTCCGTACGGACTCGGCCAACCGGCCCATACCCTGGCTGGGTGTGGTGGCGGGGTCGAACGCCGGCATGTCCGCCCGGAAGGCCGCCGCCTGTTCGGGTGTCATGCCGCGTACCCGGGCGAGGTGGGCGGACGAGGTGTCCGAGTTCTCCGCGGTGAAGGCGGGCACGACCAGAGTGCCGTCCGGCCCGAGCACGTCGCGCAGGGCGTCGCGCAGCGTTCGCGCGCCCAGCCCTGTGCCGTGCAGGGAGGCGTGGACGAGGAGCGTCATACCCCGGCGCACGCCCAGGGCGCGCAGCGCGTCGGCGGGAGACGTGGTGCGTAACGGGTCGGTCATCGGGTGGCCTCCGTGTACAGGGCGGCAATCAGGCACTTACCGCTGACGGTCGGTTCCGGTGCGTCCTGGAGGGTTTTGAGCGCGAGGGCGGCTTGGCCGGCGGCTTCCCGGTCGAGGGCCGCGAGCCCGAGGCGTTCGCAGGCGCCGGCCAGCAACTCGGAGGCGGGCAGTGGCTCGTCCTGCCACGGCGCGGTGTGCAGCCAGGCGCCGTCCTGGGCCAGCAGGTCCGTCACTTCGCCGAGCGCCCGCAGCCTGGCGCGGCGGTGACCGCGCAGCAGAGCGGCCGCGAGCGCTTCGGGGGCGCCACCCAGGCTGAGGCCGAGCGCACCGAAGGCGTGCCGGCCGACCAACGGTCCACCGCCGTGCAGCGGCGTCAGGGTGGTGAGGGACGCGGCGAGTTCGGCGGCCTGCTCGGGCGTGGTGGTCCGCAGCAGGGCCCACGCCGCGGCGAGCGCCTCGGTGTCCTCGACGGCGTGCACCGGCTCGTCGAAGCAGTCACGGAACGGATCGAGGTCGTCGAGCACGAGGTCCGGCCAGCCCTCGAGCCCCGGCCGGTGCACGGGCCGCCAGTCGGCGGTGGCCTCGCCGGTCCGTACGCGTAACGCCCCTCGCCCCCGCACGCCCACCCACAGCTCGTCCCGGCTGCCGCGGACCTCGGCGTCGCACGGCTCGCCGTTCGCGGACAGCCGCAGCTCGCCCAGGGTGGGCAGGACGAGCGTGCCGGTGGGGCAGTTCACCTGTACAGGGATGTCGAGACCGCTCCGCAGGGCCGCGGCGGCGACATACGACTCCAGACGCAGCGCGAGTGCGACGGCGTCCGCGCGCTGTTCCCGAAGGGCGTCCAGGCAGGTGTGGAGCCAGGTGCGGGTATAGGGATGGGCGTAGATCTCGTCGAGGCCGAGGGACGTCTCGTCGATGGTGGCCGCCAGCCGCCAGGCGGTCGACCACCGTTCGCCTCCGCGGCCCGCCAGCTCCTCGTTGAGCCGGGCCAGGCTGTAGCGGGTCAGCTCCTGCTGGAGGATGAGCAGCGCCTCCGGATCGGTCACGGCCGGGGACACGGTCGCCTCCGCGGTGCGCTGCTCGATGCCGCGGATCAGCGCCTTGAGGTCCTCGCAGTACACCGAGGTGTTGTCGAACCCGGACGCCGAGGCGTAGCGGTGGGTGTAGAGCCCGCCGCCGCAGGATCTGACGACCGGGCACTGACGGCATGTCCGGCTGACTCCCTCCAGGCCGAGTTGGCGGGCCCGGACACCGGGGTGGGAGGCGACGCGGTCGAAGGGGTCGCCGAAGACGTCGAATCCGGTGGCGGCCGCGCCCTCGTAGGCGCTCTTGAGCGAGTCGACCTGTTCCAGGGTGCCGTCGGTCTCGACGACGACGAGGTCGGAGGGGGCCAGTCCCAGGGATTCGGTGAGGCTCGGGCCGCCGGCGAGGGTGGAGAGCACGGATTCGAAGAGCCGTACCGGTACGGGCCTGCCGTGGGCGTCCCAGCGGTCGAAGACCTTCAGGATCCAGTCGGCGTAGGCGATGGGGGATCCGTCGGGACGGGGTGGCGGGTCGTCCCACGTGGCGTGCGGGAGCAGGAAGTCGATCCGCGGCGGCTCGAGCTCGGCCAGGGCGTCGTACACGGCCACCGGGTCGTTGGCGACGTCGATGGTGCACAGCAGACCGAGGTAGAGATGGCGGTAGCGCTCCTCGCGGAGGAGGTCCACGGCCCGCAGGACGAGCGGATGACTGGTGCGGCCGTCCGCATAGCGGCGGTGACGGTCGTTGGCGGCGCGGTCGCCGTCGAGGGAGATGCCGACCCGGACGTTGAATTCGTCGAACAGGTCGAGATAGCGGCTGCTGAGCTGGATTCCGTTGGTGTGGATCTTCAGATCCAGCGCGGCGACGTTGTCGAGGGCTGTAGTGAGCTCCTCGCAGACGCGGCGCAGACGGGCGGGGCCCGCCAGCAGAGGCTCCCCTCCGTGCAGGATCACTGACACGGAGGGCAGGGCATGGCTCTTGGCATGCTCGGCCAGTCGCAGAGCTGTCCAGGAAATCGCTTCGTCAGAGATTGCCTTCGGGCGGGTACGCCAGCTCTGATCAGCGTGTTCGTAGATGTAGCAATGATCGCAGGCAAGATCGCACCTGCTGTGGACCTTCACAACAATCTGCTGGAAGGGGACCAAAGGGGGCCCTGTCATTCCACCAGTCTAGGGCCAGTTCGAAGCGCTCCGGAGTTGCTTCAGAGCGCAGAGTTGAACGTCGTGGAACGCAGAGCGGGCGCGCCGGAGGTGGGCAGAACGCGGGCAAGCTTCTCGGCGGCATCGGCACCGCGCACGTCGATCTGTGCCAGCGGAACGCGATTCTTCTTCGCGGCGGCGAATGAAGCGGAGGAGTGAAGGGTCATGACGGGGCCGTCCTTGATGTTGTGTCCAGCTCAATGCTGTGCCCAGCGGGGATACCACGCACCGTTGCGATGCCGGCGGCACGACTTTACTCTCATGGCCACTCGCAGCAACTCAGCATGGGGACAAGCGACAAACGAGTTGCGCCACATTCTCGCAGGACCGCAAGGAACAAGCGATTCCGCCTGAAGAGTGAAGACAAAACCGCAGACGGGGGTGCGTATGAGCGAGCTTTCGAGCCCATTGCACAGCATGGTCTTCCGCAACGGGGATCTACCGGTTCTCTACCACCGCACGGACACCATCGCCATCGCACGCCAGCGCGAGGCCGTCGCGGGTACCCGCCTGCAACTGCTCCTGCTGGTGGCGGGAGCGGCCCTGGCGGCACTGCCCACCTCGCTCCGACTCGGTGCGTCCTTCCAACCCGCCTCCCTGCTCAGCGCGTTGGCGTACGCCGGCGTCCTGGTGCTCGGGTACCGCTCCTCGCGCCGCAGAGCAAAGTCGCACTGGCAACTGAACCGCTCCGCCGCCGAGTTCATCAAGTCCATGTGCTGGCGTTACGCGGTCCATGGAGCACCCTTCGACTCGACGACTTCCGAGAGCGAAGCCGATGATTTGTTCACCGCCCGTCTGGAGGAAGGATTACGGGAGTTGACCAAGGTCGGCTGGGAGGATCCGCGTACGGCGGGTGACGACGCCGCCGCGGCCGATCTGATCACCACTCCCATGAGACGGCTACGGGCGAAGCCCTTCAGCGTGCGTAAGGAGACCTACGTCAGGGACCGGCTGATCGAGCAGCGCAACTGGTATCACCGGCGTACGGAGGTGTCCCGCCGTGCCACCGCACTCTGGTCCGCCTCGATCGCGCTGCTCACTCTCCTCGCCCTGTTCTTCGCCACACTGCGGACCTTCTCGGTGGGCGGCTCCATCTCCGTGCAGGGTGTGCTGTCGGCCGCGGCCGCCGCCTGTCTGGCGTGGAGCGAGATCCGCCGCCACCAGCCGCTGATCGCCGCGCACTCGCTGGTGGAGGAGGATCTGGCGGCCATGCACACGGCGATGGAGACGACGGTCACCGACGCGCAGTGGCCCTCCGCGGTCTACGAGACCGAGCGCATCGTCTCGCCCCAGCACACGGACTGGCTGGTCAGGCACCGGAGCTGACCGCCTCGCCGACGGTCTTCTCAGGCCCGCCGAAGGCCCTCGCGCCAGATGACGGTCACGGGCTTTCCGAGGCCGCGGGCGTAGCGCACGATGTCGCCGGTACCGCCGTGGCCCCGGGCCGGGAGGCCGTCCCAGACGGCGAGGAGCCGGTCGCAGTGGTCGGCGATGTAGGCGCCGGCCGCGTAGTAGGCCTCGTCCGTGGAGAACGGGAAGGCGAGTTGCACCTCCCGGGTGGCCAGGCCCTTGAGCCGTCGGTAACCGGCGAGTTCCTCCGGGCCGCTGAAGCCCTGTTCGTAGTCGCCGCTGGGGATGACGACGGTCAGCTCCGCACCGCACTCCAGGGCGATGTCCGCGAAGAGCTGGTCGGCGCCCACCGCCAGGCTGGACAGGGCCTCCATCGAGCCCTGGTGGCCGCAGAGCACGGCCCGCAGCCCCGCGCTGATATGGGCCCGGGCCTCGAGTGGGATGCTGCGGTGGCCGGTCACTCCGATGCGTTTCACTGAGCTGCAACCCCCGTTACTGCGCTCCCCCGCCGTCCTTACATCCTCTCAAACGGGAGACGCCCTCAAACAGGGGACGCGTCGGACCATGACGGCATCGATCAGGGGCGACGTCGAGCCCCCGTCCCGTCGTGACGGGGCGAGGGCTCGACCGGTGCCGGCTGCCGTGCCGGTGGACACGACCGTGCGGGACGGGCGTCAGTAGACGCTGACTCCGTAGGCGCTGAGGGCCTCGGTCACGGGCTGGAAGAACGTCGTGCCGCCGGAGGAGCAGTTGCCGCTGCCGCCGGATGTCAGGCCGATGGCCCGGCTGCCGGAGTAGAGCGGCCCTCCGCTGTCGCCCGGTTCGGCGCAGACGTTGGTGCGGATCATGCCGTAGACGACGTCTCCGCCTCCGTAGTTGACGGTGGCGTTGAGTCCGGTGACGGAGCCGCTGTGGGTGCCCGTCGTGGAGCCGCGGCGGGTGACGGACATGCCGACGGTGGCGTTGGCCGCGCTGGTGATGTCCTGGCCGCCGACGGTGCCGGGGTGGCTGAGCGAGGTGTTGGAGTAGCGCACGAGGCCGTAGTCGTTACCCGGGAAGCTCGAGCCGGCCGTGGGGCCGATGGTCGTGCTGCGGGACGAGTTGGTGTACCAGGTGCCCGCCCCGTCGGTGCAGTGCCCGGCGGTCAGGAGGTAGTAGGTGCTGCCGCTGCGGACGTTGAAGCCGAGGGAGCAGCGCCAGCTGGAGGCGTAGATCGCGTCGCCGCCGGAGATCAGCTTGGAGAAGGTACCGGGGGTGCGTTCGATGCGCAGGGCACCGGCGTTGGTCCCTGCTTCGCGCTTGATCTTCGCTATCTCGGCCTTCGAGACGGTGCTGTCGGCCGTGACGACGAGCGTTCCTGTCGCTTTGTCGACGTGCCAGGCCGTGCCCGGCACGTCCGCGGCGAGCACGGCGTCGCTCGCCGCGGTGAGCTGCCCTGCGCTGAAGGTCTGCGCCTGGTCGGCGTTGGCGGTGGGGACGGCCAGAGCTGCGGCGGCTATCAGGCCGGTGGAGACCGCGAGCAGACGGGTGCGTCTCGCGGTGCCGGTGCGGGGGATGGTGCGCTTGATCCTCACTTGTCGTTCCTCCCGAGGGGTGGATGGCCCGTCCGTGGGGTCGGGGCCTGTGAGGCGCAGCCATGAGCACTTCGACATCCGGAACGCCCGGATATCGGACAGATCGTGCTCCTGACAAGCGCTGTTCGGGAGTATTCGCGGCGTCAACTACACGCGCAAGGGCGCCTTTCGGCCGCAGCGCATATGCACGGCGGACGGCCCCGGCCGCTTGGCGCCCGCCGGGGCTGTATCGAGTCGGACGTGTACGTCCCGCGTTCCGACGCACGAGGCGGCAAGGAGGTTCCACCCGTCGGTGAGAGCGTGTCACCTCGGTACGTGCGAACGCCCCCCGCCCCCGGTGCCCGGCGCCGGTCCGGGGGCGGGCACCGGACGGCCGGGGAAGGACGCCGCGGCGCGGCGGGGCACGCGGGGCCACGGGCGCCGGGCGGCGAGACGAACCGGCCGGTCAGGAGCTTGCGGTCGCCGGTGACCACGGCCTCCTGGGCAACCTGCGCTTCTCCGGCGGCCGGATCCCCCGAAGCGGCCGGAATTCGCCCCTCCGTACGGCCGGGTGACCGCAGGACCGTGGCGGGCGGATCGGTACGGGCCGGCAGGCGGGCGCGTGTCGTGCCCGCGGGACGTCGCCGCCACCGGCTCCCCGCGAAGTGCACCGAAGGAGCCGGCGCTCCGTCAGCAGCCGCAGGAGCGGCGCCGTCCAGCAGCAGCCATCAGCAGTCGCACGAGCAGCCGTCGCAGCAACAGCTGTCGGAGCAGCCGCTGCAGCAGTCGCAGCACTCGCAGCAGCTGCCGCAGTCGCAGCTGCTGCACAGACCTTCGCGCCGCTCGCCGCTCCAGGGGTCCTCGTGGGTGCCGCAGCACAACTGGCAGGTGCAGGCCAGGCCCGCCCACACGAGGCAGCCGGCGATCAGCCCCCTGCGGTCGCGACGGGGCGGCTCCGGCGGGACGGGGCCGCCGGGGCCGCCCGGTCCCGGCGCGTACGGATGGCCCGGCGCGGGCGGCCCGTAGGGGCCGGGCTGATGAGCGCAGGTCGTCGTCCCGAACGACCTGTCCACCGAGTTGCGCAGCTCGTGTGCGAGCAGCACATGGACCAGCTTGCCGTCCACGAAGTGTGCGTCCCGCAGCGCCAGCCTGATGCCGTGCAGCGCGTCGTCGGCGAGCCGGCGGGCCTCCGCGAGCGGTGTGCCCGTGGCGGTGAGCGGGTTCCAGGCACCCGACGCTGCGTCAGCTTGCTGGTCCTCGACGGCATCCAGCAGATGCGCGAGCCGGCCGAAGAGCCGGCCGGCCTCGACGAGCGGCGCTGTGTTCTCCGGCCGGCCCGCGAGCACGGCGGTGTGCGCGAAGGCCGCCGCCGTCGCGGTCTCCGTCGGTTCCGTGACCGTCAGGAGCGAGGTCCCCGACCCGGCCAGCGCCTCGATCCCGGTCTGCCGGTCGACGGCGTCGAGCAGCACCGCGGTGTCGAAGCCGAGCACGGCGCCCGAGCGTGCGCCCGCCCTGTCCCACCCGGCGGCGACCCGGCGGGCGGCGGCGGCCACGGGCCTGCGGGCCAACACGCCGTCCCCGTCCGCTGATGACGTAGCTGCCCCCAGCTCGCGGTGTGGAAGCTGCGGTACTCCCTGCGCTCCTGCGCGGACACGATCCAGCGTGCGGCCACGAGGCA
>NZ_JBEXRZ010000171.1:0-15427 GCF_040613325.1 Streptomyces sp. NPDC006283
GGGCCACTACGGTCGTCGATAACTACATCCGCAAGTGGCAGCAGGTCTACAGTCACCGCGACGGCAAGGCGCGGCGGCCGTCGCCGTCGCCGGCACGGCCGCGTTCGCCGGCGGGCTGTTCTCGGGCGAGGACGAGCGGGACCGTGCCCTGCCCCCGGACAGCCGGAGCAGCAGCGCACCGGACGCCACCGCCAGCGTGGTGCCGGACGCCCCGTCGGAGACCGTGTCCCCATCCCCGTCACCGTCCGCGTCGGCCTCCGCGTCGCCGTCCCCGTCCGCCGCCGCCACCTCCTCGCCCTCGCGTTCCGCGACGCGACCGGCCCCCGGCGGCAGTGGCGACACCCCGGCCAGCCCCTCCGCGCCGCCGCCCTCGACGGCACGGGCGACGGGCACCGTGTCGGAGGCTCCGAGCAAGCCGGGAGGCGGCACTCTGCGCCGCGGGGACAGCGGCCCGGCGGTATCGGAGCTCCAGCAGCGGCTGGGTCAGCTCCGGATCTACTACGACGAGGCGGACGGCCGGTTCGACGAGGAGGTCGAGCAGTCCGTGGAGAGGTACCAGTGGGCCCGCGGCATCCAGGGCGACCCGCTGGGCGTCTACGGCCCCCATACGCGCCGCGAGCTGGAGGCCGAGACGGAGGAGCCGTGACGCGGCGGCCATGACGCGGCGTCCGCGACTCGGGGACGGCGCTCGGGGCACTGGGCGCGCTCCGCCCCACGAGGCGGATTGGCGCCACCGCGCTCGTTTTTGTATCGTGTAGGAACAAAGTGGTTCCGCCCGTACTCCCTGACCGGCGGGCGGAGCCGCTTGTTCTCTTCTCCCGCGCCCTGGAGCTCGCCGATGCCGGCCACCCCCACGCCCGTACTCACCGCCCGTGCGCTCCTGCTGGACATGGACGGCACCATCGTCAACTCGGACGCCGTCGTCGAGCGTGTCTGGCGCACCTGGGCCGTCGAGCACGGGCTGGACGCCGACGAGGCACTCAAGGTCGTCCACGGCCGGCAGGGGTACGCGACGATGGCCGCGCTGCTCCCGGACCGCCCGATGGAGCAGAACCACGCCGACAACCGCGTACTGCTCGCCCAGGAGACGGCCGACACCGAGGGCGTGGTCCCCGTCGCCGGCGCTCCCGCCTTCATGGCCGCCGTCGCCGGACTGCCGCACGCCCTGGTGACGTCGGCCGACCTGCCACTGGCGACGGCCCGTATGAACGCGGCAGGGCTGCCCATGCCGCAGGTGCGGGTGACGGCCGAATGCGTCGGGGCGAGCAAGCCCGACCCCGAGGGCTTCCTCAAGGGCGCGGCCGAACTGGGCTTCGCCCCCGAGGAGTGCGTGGCCTTCGAAGACTCAGAGGCGGGCATCACGGCCGCCCGCGCGGCCGGCATGCGCGTCGTCGGCGTCGGTCCTCGCGCCGCGGTGATGGCGCCCGATATCCACGTACCAGACCTGACGCAGCTCACCGTGACCGCGCACGCGGACGGCACGATCGCGCTCAGCGCTCTCCAGGCCTAGCGCCTCTCGGCGGGCGACACGTGCCCGCCGAGTGGTGCGCTCCATGCGCTCAGCCGGTGATCGCCTCGAAGAGGCTGAAACCGGCGAGCGCGAGCATCAGGCACGCCGCGACCTTGGTGATCAGCTTCAGCGGCACGTACTTCATCAGCGTCCGGCCGCCGAGGATGCCGATGCCCGCGACCGCCCACAGCGCCAGCACCGCGCCCACTCCGACCGAGAGCGGGTTGTCGTAACGGGCCGCGAGGTTGGCCGTCATGATCTGGGTGAGGTCGCCGAACTCGGCGACCAGGATGAGCATGAAGCCCGCCCCGGAGACCTTCCAGAAGGACTGGTCGGCCGGGGCCTTGATGCTCTCCTCCTCGCCGTCGTCCTTCTTCAGCAGCAGCATCAGCGCGCCCGCGAGGAACAGGACGCCCACCACGGCCTGCACCAGCCGGTGCGGCAGCAGGGTCAGCACACTGCCGGCGGCGATGGCGAGGGCGACGTGAACGGCGAAGGCGGCGGCGACACCGGCGAAGACGTACGACGCGCGGTAGCGGGTGCCCAGCATCAGACCGGCGAGCGCGGTCTTGTCGGGCAGTTCGGCGAGGAAGATGACGCCGAACGTGATCGCCATGACGGTCAGGCTGATCATGGAGGGTTCCTCAATCGGTCGGGGGCACGGCCCTGCCGAGAGTGTCCTGAGTGTTTCAGGGGTCGCTTCGGCACGGCAGCGCCATGAATGCATACATGGGCACTGCGGCCGAAGGTCTCGCTGGCGAGCCTCTGTGACGAGGCAGCCTCCGGGCGCCGGCCGGGCGCGAGGCCCAGCAGTATGTCGACGGTCCGGCGAAGAGCTACTCCCCTTCTGCTCCGTACAGCCTACGGGACGGCACCGCCGCACCGTCAGGGACCTTGGTCCCCTTCATGCCGGTGCAGCCGCCCGCGCGCCACGAGCTCGACGACCAGCGCGACCGCGACGGCCTGCACGGCCAGCAGCGCGACCAGTACGAACAGCTGGACCGCTCCCGCCTCCACCGGCGAGGCGCCGCCCAGCAGCATGCCGACGAAGGCGCCGGGGAGTGTGACCAGTCCCACGGTCCTGGTCTGGTCGAGGCCCGGCAGCAGTGCGTCGGAGGCGGGATCGCGGGCGACCTCCATGCGGGCGTCGCGGTCCACGAGTCCGAGGGCGAGGCCCGCCTCCACCTCGCCGCGCCGCTGCTCCAGCTCGTCCAGCGCCCGCCGGCCGCCGACCGCCGTCACGGTCAGGGCCCCGCCGATCAGAATGCCGGTCACCGGGATCAGCGTGATGCCCTTCACCGGCACCAGTCCGGTCAGGAGCAGCGCTGCCACCACGGGCACCACCCCGGCGGCGATCGGCAGACCGGCCCACCACCAGGTGGCGTTGGGGGTGATCCGCCTTCCGGCCGTGCGGACGGCGACCGCGTACATGACCGCGATGAAGGCGAGCAGCAGCGGAACGGAGCGGACGACCCAGCCGATCGCCGCGGAAACCACGGCGAGTTGAACCGCGGCCCGCAAGCCCGCGACGACGATCCGGCGGGAACGTCCCAGGTGGGCGACCGCGACCACGGTCGCCGCGGCGGCCAGCAGAACGGCCAGTACGGCCCCGAGGGTGAGGTTGACCGGCAGGAGCACGCCGCAACATTACGACCTGCCAAGGCTCGTGCCGGTACGTCAGACCCCTTGATGTGACGTGCCCATGTCGCCACTCTGTTACCTGGCGCCCATCCCCAGGCAATGTCGCGCCGTCAGCATGGCCACGCCCCCAAGGGCACCTCCCGCGCCCGCAGGGTGATGGAGGAGGCCAAGCTCCCCCCACCCATAAGGAGTTCACATGTCAGGTGTCTACGCGCGTCGAAGCCGTGGCCTCCGTCGAATAGCCGTCCTCGGCGCCGCGTCCGCCCTCGCCACGACCGGCCTGCTGGCAACGGCCCCCACGGCGCAGGCAGCACCCCCCGCACCCGTCAGCGCGTCCACCGCCCGCAGCTACCTCGGCCAGCTGACCGTGGCCGCGGAAGGCTCCTCCTCCGGCTACAGCCGTGACCTCTTCCCGCACTGGATCACCCAGTCCGGGGCCTGCAACACCCGCGAGGTCGTCCTCAAGCGCGACGGCTCGAACGTCCAGCAGGACTCCAGCTGCGCGGCGGTCAGCGGCAGTTGGTACTCCCCGTACGACGGCGCCACCTGGAGCGCGGCGGCCGACGTCGACATCGACCACATCGTGCCGCTGGCGGAGGCATGGCGCTCCGGCGCGAACAGCTGGACCACGTCCAAGCGCCAGCAGTTCGCCAACGACCTGACCCGCCCTCAGCTCATCGCCGTCACGGACAACGTGAACCAGTCCAAGGGCGACCAGGACCCGGCCGAGTGGATGCCGCCGAGCAGCTCGTACCACTGCTACTACGCGCGGATGTGGGTGCACACGAAGTACTACTGGAATCTGAAGGTGGACTCGGCGGAGAAGAGCGCGCTCCAGTCGGTCCTGAACGGCTGCTGACGCCCGGCTGCGGGGTGGGCCCTGTCCCCCACCCCGCCCCTTCCCGAACCGGGGGCTCCGCCCCCGGACCCCGTACCGCGCTCCGCACGATGGCGGCGAACCCCTACGGCCCGACGGCCGTGGGGGCACCTCCCGCCCACCACGCGAGCAGACCCTGGACGGGCCGGCTCCCGCTCCGCGAACCTGCAGCCCGGCCGGTCTCCCCGGCGGGGCAACCTCAACCCCGCCGGGGCCGCCTCCCACAGCCGCCAGGCCGTAGGAGCGGCCGACTCCAGCCCGCCGACGACTGAGGGGCGGGGTCCGGGCGGGAGCCCGACAGGCCGGCCGAAGGAAGTTGAGCCCGCCGGCGATTGAGGCGCCGGGTTCGGGCCGGAGCCCGACAGGCCGGCCGACTCCCCCAGCGGAGGAAGTTGAGCCCCGCCGGCGATTGAGGCGCGGGGTTCGGGGCGAGCCCCGACAGGAGGGCCAACTCCAGCCCCGCCGGCGATTGAGGCACGGGGGCCGGGGGCAGAGCACCCGGGCCCGCAGCGCGGGACACGCTCGCAGGACACGCGGAAAGCGAGGAACCGACCCGCCCCCCTCCCTCGTTCCGTACCGTACGGGGCGACGAAAGGGGCACACATGACCGGCCTCCGCCTGGGACCGCTGCTGCGGCATGTCGACTGGGAGACGGGCACGAGCGCGACCGTCTGGGTCGAGACCGACCGATCGTGCACGGCGGAGGTCCGCTGCGAGCAGGGCGGCTCGGGCTCCGCCTCGACGTTCCTGATCGCCGGGCACCACTACGCCGTGATTCCGGTGACGGGCCTGACACCCGGTTCCGCCACGGCGTACGAGGTGCTGCTCGACGGCAGCCGCGTGTGGCCGCCCGAGGATTCCGCCCTCCCGCCGAGCACCATCCGCACCCCGCCCGCGTCCGCCGACGCCGTGCAGATCACCTTCGGCTCCTGCCGCTGGGCGGCGCGGCCCGCGCGCGGGCACGACCCGGTGGGGCCCGACGCCCTGGACACGCTCGCCGTCCGGCTGGCCGCCGATCCCGACGCCGAGCGCCCCGACGTGCTGCTCCTGCTGGGCGACCAGGTCTACGCGGACGAGACCTCCGACGCCACCGGCGCCCGCCTGAAGGCCCGCCGGGACACGAAGGTGCCGCCGGGCTCAGGGGTCGCCGACTACGAGGAGTACACCTGGCTCTACGACGAGTCCTGGCGCGACCCGGACGTCCGCTGGCTGCTCTCCACCGTGCCCAGCTGCATGATCTTCGACGACCACGACGTCATCGACGACTGGAACACCAGCACGTCGTGGCTGGCGGAGATGCGGGCGACGCCGTGGTGGCACGAGCGGATCGTCAGCGCGCTGATGTCGTACTGGGTCTATCAGCACCTGGGCAACCTCTCCCCCGCCGAGCTGGCCGCCGACCCGCTGTACGAGGCCGTGCGGGCCGCACCGGACGGCACGGAGCTGCTGCGCCGGTTCGCGGAGAAGGCCGACCGCGACGCGACGACCGTGCGCTGGAGCTACCGGCGCGACTTCGGGCGGACCCGGCTGCTGATGGTCGACACCCGCGCCGCGCGGGTCTTGGAGGAGCAGGGCAGGTCGATGCTCGACGCGGGCGAGGCCCGGTGGCTGACCGAACAGGCGCGGGACACCCCGGGGTCGTTCGACCATCTGCTGATCGGAACCTCGCTGCCGTGGCTGCTGCCCCCGCTGATCCACGACGCGGAGAGCTGGAACGCGGCGCTGTGCCGCGGCGAGCGCGGGCCGCGGTGGGCGCGCTTCGGGGAGCGCCTGCGACGGCATGCGGATCTGGAGCACTGGTCCGCGTTCCCATCCTCGTTCCGGGAGCTGACGCGGCTGATCACGGAGGTGGGCAGCGGGCCCGAGGCGCCGTCGACGGTGTGCGTGCTGTCGGGGGACGTCCATCACGCGTACGTGGCGGAACCGGAGTGGCCGGACGGCTCCGAGCGCGACGGGAGCGTCGCTCGGCCGGACGCCCACGTGCTGCAGCTGACCTGTTCCCCTGTGCACAACTCCATCCCCCGCCCGATAAGGCTCGGCTTCCGGTTCGGCTGGAGCAGTGCGGGGCGGCGGCTCGGCCGGCTCTTCGCCTGGCACGGCCGCACCGACAGGGCGCCCGTCCGCTGGCGTCGGTCGGCCGGACCGTGGTTCGGGAACCAGCTGATGACGCTGACCCTGCGGGGCCGCTCGGCTCTGCTGCGGCTGGATCAGGCGCGAGCGGAGGAGAAGGGCTCGGGCCGCGGCCGGCTGACGACGCTGCTGGAGCGGCGGCTGACGGGTGGTCACTGACCGACTTCCGCACATGAGTTCCGTGGCCCTCGGCATGACCGAGCATCTGCCCGCGCCCCGGCCCGTTTCAGCCACCGCCCGAATGTTGAACTTGCAAGTATCGTTTAGGCCTGCCTAACCTGTGGCCCCCTCATCGGTTCCCGTCCCCGAAACCGAAGGAGCCCCCACGTGGCATCCCCCACCTCCACCCTCCCCACCCGCCTGGATCAGGCCCAGCCGTACGCGCTCGCGCTGTTCCGTGCCGTCGTCGGCCTGCTGTTCCTGTGCCACGGCGCCGCCTCGCTGTTCGGTGTCCTCGGTGGCGCCATGGGCGGCGGCACCGTCCCGGCCGGCACCTGGCCCGGCTGGTACGCCGCGGTGATCCAGCTGGTCGCCGGCGCGCTTGTGCTGCTCGGCCTCGGCACCCGCAGCGCCGCGCTCGTCGCCTCCGGTTCGATGGCGTACGCGTACTTCAAGGTCCACCAGCCCGAGTCGCTCTTCCCGCTCCAGAACGGCGGCGAGGCGTCGGCGATGTTCTGCTGGGCGTTCCTGCTGCTGGTCTTCACCGGCCCCGGTGCCTGGGCGCTGGACCGGCTGTTCGCGCCGCGCGGCACCGCCCGCGAGGCGCAGCAGCGCGAGGAACGGGCCGCTGCGGCAGCCTGATCCGAGCGGTGCATGACCGAAAGCGCCCGGCCCTTCACAGCAGAGGGGCCGGGCGTCGGCGTCCCGCCCACGGCTGCCGCGGGGCGGCACCGCCCCGGACCCCACCCGTACGGGCGGTTTCGAGTCGGGGTCCGTCCGGGGAACGCCCCCCGTCGATCTCCCCCGGCCCCCGGGCGTACGCTGTACAGCTGTCTGACCGCCCTGCCGCTCCCCCGCGACATCGCGGCCTTGCCACGAACGGGGAGAGTCGAGTGCTCGAGAGTCTTGGGTCGCTGACCGGCAGCCCATGGATCTACGCCGTCGTGGCGGTTTCCGTACTTCTCGACGTCTTCCTGCCCGTGCTGCCCAGCGGAGTGCTGGTGATCACGGCCGCCACCGCTGCCGCCGCCGGGTCCACCGCCGGCACCGCCGCGGTCGCGGGGACCGCGGACCAGGTCACCCGCGAGGTGCCCTCCCTGCTGGTCCTCGTCCTGTGCGCGGCGACGGCCTCCGTACTCGGCGATCTCGTCGCCTACCGGCTCGCGTGGCGCGGTGGCGACCGCCTGGACCGCGCCATCGCCCGCTCGCGCCGGCTGACCCGGGCGCAGGAACGTCTCGGCGCGGCCCTCAGCCGCGGCGGCGGGGCGCTCGTCGTCATCGCGCGCTTCGCACCGGCAGGCCGCTCCGTCGTCTCGCTCGGCGCGGGCGCGGCGCACCGCAAGGTGAAGGAGTTCCTGCCGTGGTCCGCCCTGGCCGGGATCGCCTGGGCCGGATACGCCGTGGGGCTCGGTTACTTCGGCGGGCAGTGGCTCGGCGCGAGCTGGGTGGGCGCGGCCGTGTCCGTACTCGCGCTGTTCGGCGCGGGCTCGCTCGCCGCCTACGTCATGCGGCGTCCGGCTGCGGCTCCTGAGCCGACCACTTAGGACCTGTCCGGGCGGCCTGGCCGCCGGAACCACGGACCTCGAGCCCGTCGAGCAGTCTGCGGGTCGCCTCCGTGATCTCTTCGACGGCCTGGTCGAAGACCTCGCGGTTGTGCGCGGCCGGGGCCCGGAAGCCGGAGACCTTGCGCACGTATTGCAGAGCGGCGGCCCGCATGTCCTCCTCGGTGGCCTCTTCGGGGAGCACGGGCGGACGGAGAGTCTTGATGCTGCGGCACATGCGTCCAGTGTGCCGCGCACCGCTGACAGGCGGCGAGCGAGACCGGGTCGGCGGCCGGGCATCTCCGGCGACCGGGGCTGCGTATCCCGGGGGCCCGGAAGCCACCGCGGACGCGGCCAGTAGAGTGCGGCTCCGTCCCCCTGCCGTTCCGTCGACGAGGTACCGCTCAGTGACCCCCGCACCACGCTCACCAGCAGCAACAGTCGTCGGGATCGGTGCCGACGGCTGGCCAGGACTCCCGGAGGTCTCGCGGGAGGCACTGCGGCGGGCCGAGGTTCTCATCGGCGGCGCACGGCAGTTGGACCTGCTGCCCGCCGACTGCGCCGGGGAGCGCGTGACGTGGCCGAGCCCGCTGCGGCCCGCCGTCGCCGGGCTGCTGGCCGCCCACCGGGGCCGCCGGCTCGCCGTCGTGGCCAGCGGCGACCCGATGCTCTACGGCATCGGCCGGGCGCTCGCCGAGGAACTCGGCTCCGACGCGCTCCACGTCCTGCCGCACCCGTCGTCCGTGTCGTACGCCTGCGCCCGGCTCGGCTGGCCCGTCGAGGACACCGAAGTCGTCACGCTCGTCGGCCGTCCCGCCGGGCAGCTGTCCGCCGCGCTGCACGACGGCCGCCGGCTGCTGGTGCTGAGCGCCGGCCCGGACACGCCCGCCGAGGTCGCGGCCCTGCTGCGGGACCGGGGCTTCGGGCCGACCCGGATGCGGGTGCTCGAGCAGCTCGGCGCGGGCGCGGAGCGGAGCGTCGAGGGCCACGCCGGGAACTGGACCGCGCCGGCGGGCGACCCGCTGAACGTGATCGCCCTCGAATGCCGCAGGGACGAGGGCGCGTTGCGGCTGTCCGCCGTCCCCGGCCTGCCCGACGAGGCGTACGAGCACGACGGTCAGCTCACCAAACGCCACATACGCGCGGCGACGCTCGCCGCCCTTGCGCCCGCCCCCGGCGAACTGCTGTGGGACGTCGGCGGCGGCTCCGGCTCCATCGCCGTCGAGTGGATGCGCACCCACCGCTCCTGCCGGGCCGTGACCGTCGAGCGGGACCCGGTGCGGGCCGCGCGTATCGCCCGTAACGCCGACACGCTCGGTGTACCGGCCCTGCGCGTCGTCACCGGCGCGGCACCGGACGCCCTGCTGGAACTCCCCGCCCCCCACGCCGTGTTCATCGGCGGCGGGCTCACGGCTCCCGGCCTGCTCGACGCCTGCTGGAACGCGCTGCCGCCCGGCGGCCGGCTCGTCGCCAACACCGTCACCCTCGAATCGGAGGCGCTGCTGGCCGAGCGCTGCCGCCGGCACGGCGGCGAACTCGTGCGTCTGGCCGTGTCGCACGCCGTGCCCGTCGGCGGCTTCACCGGCTGGCGCCAGGCCATGCCCGTCACCCAATGGTCCGTCACCAAAGCAGGAGATCCGACATGACCGTGTACTTCATCGGTGCGGGCCCCGGCGCCGCCGACCTCATCACCGTCCGGGGCGCCCGCACGCTGGCGTCGTGCGGGGTCTGTCTCTACGCCGGCTCCCTGGTGCCCCGCGAGCTCCTCGCCGAATGCCCGCCGGACGCCCGCCTGATCGACACCGCCCAGCTGGATCTGGACGCCATCACCGCCGAGTTGGTCCGTGCCCACGAGGAGGGCCACGACGTGGCCCGGCTGCACTCGGGCGACCCGTCCGTCTTCAGCGCTGTGGCGGAACAGATGCGGCGTCTCGACGCGGCGGGCGTGCCGTACGAGGTCGTCCCGGGCGTCCCCGCGTTCGCGGCGGCGGCCGCGGCGCTGAAGCGGGAGCTGACCGTGCCGACCGTCGGCCAGACCGTGGTCCTTACGCGCATCGCGCAGCAGGCGACGCCCATGCCCGACGGCGAGGACCTGGCGACCCTCGGCCGCAGCGGTGCGCTCCTGGTCCTCCACCTGGGCGCGCGGTACATCGACCGGATCGTCTCCGAACTCGTCCCCCACTACGGCGCGGACTGCCCGGCAGCGGTGGTGGCGATGGCGAGCCGCCCGGACGAGCTGGTCCTGCGGGGGACGCTGGAGGACATCGCGTCCCAGGTGAAGTCGGCGGGCGTGACCCGCACGGCGGTGATCCTGGTCGGCCGCGTCCTGGCGGCGACGGAGTTCCGCGACAGCCACCTGTACTCGCCGGACCGCGACCGCCACGTGTGCTGATCCGCTGCGCTGCGCGTTGTTGGGGGTGCTTTTGTCCGGGGTCCGCTCCGGGGGTGCGGCGCCCCCGGGGGTGCCCCTGGGTGGGGGTGCGGGGGCGTGGCCCGCTTCGTGGGCGCTGCGCCCTTGTGTGCCCCGCCTGGTGGGTGGTGCGGGGGCGGGATCCCATGGGGGGAGCGGAACGGTCGCGCGGTACATCGGGCGGTGCGGTGGCCCGCCGGGGGGAGCGAACCCGTCGGCCGGGGGGAGGGGGACGCGCAGGGGGCGTGTTCGGGACGTAAGGCGTCGTGAGTCTTGAGCGAGGCAAGTACGGGAAAGCAGTCCCGGACACGCCCCCGGAGCGGCCCCCGGACGCCGAACACCCGGACCGGGCCACGCCCAGGAGACGCGCCCCCGGACACCAAGCGACAAGAACCGGGCCCCACCCGGGCAACGCACACGGACCGGGCCACGCCCAGGAGACGCGCCCCCCGGACGCACAGAACCCGGACCGGGCCACGCGCGTGACGCCCACGGGCCCGGCCACACTCGGCAGCGTGAACCGGTCTGCCGCCCGCCCAAGGGCTACGCGCGGCCCACCACCGTGCCCGCCCGGTCGATGCACACCACGTCCACCGCCACCGGCGCTCCCCGCAGCACCCCCAGCGCCTGGTCACGCGCGGCGGCCGCCACCAGGTCACCCAGAGGCACGTTCTGCGCCACGCACATCTGGAGCGCGGCCAGGCCGGTGTTCGCCGCCGCGACCTCCGAGGCCAGGGCCTCGTCCGCGCCGCCGCGTCTGGCCAGTTCCGCGAGGAAGGCCTTGTCGACCTGGGAGCGGCCCGAGTGCAGGTCCAGGTGCCCGGCGGCCAGTTTCGAGAGCTTGGCGAAACCGCCGCAGATGGTGAGCCGTTCCACGGGATGGCGTCGCACGTACTTCAGCACCGCACCCGCGAAGTCCCCCATGTCGAGGAGCGCGTCCTCGGGGAGGCCGTACAGGGAGACGACGGTCTTCTCGGACGTCGAGCCCGTGCAGCCGGCGACGTGGGTGCGTCCGGCCGCACGCGCCACGTCCACGCCGCGTCGGATGGAGTCGATCCAGGCCGAGCACGAGTAGGGCACGACGATCCCCGTCGTACCAAGGATGGAGAGTCCGCCGAGGATCCCGAGCCGCGGGTTCCAGGTGGAGCGGGCGATGTCCTCGCCGTGGTCGACGGAGACGGTGATCTCGACGTCCCCGCTGCCGCCGTGGCGGGCGGCGACCCGGGCCACGTGGTCGCGCATCATCTGCCGCGGCACGGGGTTGATCGCCGGTTCGCCGACGTCGAGCGGGAGTCCGGGACGGGTGACGGTGCCGACGCCCTCCCCCGCCCGGAAGACGACTCCGGACCCGGCGGGCAGCGGCCGTACGGTCGCACGGACCAGCGCGCCGTGCGTGACGTCCGGGTCGTCGCCGGCGTCCTTGACGATGCCGGCCATGGCGGACGACGAGCCGGTCAGGGCTTCCGCGGCCAGGGCGAACGACGGCGCCTGGCCCTTGGGCAGCGTGATGGTCACCGGGTCCGGGAACTCACCGGTCAGCAGCGCCGTGTACGCCGCGGTCGTCGCCGCCGTCGCGCACGCACCGGTCGTCCAGCCGGGCCGCAGACCGGTGTGCTTGAGTTGGGCGTCACGCCCTCCGCTCGACTCAGCCATGGATGGATCCGATGCACGTACTGGTACTGGGTGGGACGACCGAGGGCCGGCGTCTCGCGGAGAGACTGCTCGCCGACGGGACGATCCGCGTCACCAGCAGCCTCGCCGGCCGGGTCGCCACTCCCAGGATGCCTCCGGGCGAGGTCCGGGTGGGCGGCTTCGGCGGGGCCGAGGGCCTGGCCCGCTGGCTGCGCGAGCACGAGGTCGGCGCGGTCATCGACGCCACCCATCCTTTCGCCGGAACGATCAGTTTCAACGCGGCCCGGGCCGCCGCCGACGCCCATGTTCCCCTGCTGGCGCTGCGCCGGCCCGGCTGGGAGGCGGCCGACGGTGACGACTGGCATCCGGTCGGCTCCCTGGCGGAGGCCGCCGACAGGGCCTCGGCCCTCGGCAGCCGGGTGTTCCTGACCACTGGCCGCATGGGCCTCGCCTCCTTCGCGCACATCGACGACGCCTGGTTCCTGCTGCGGTCCGTCGACGCCCCGGAAGGCCCGCGCCCGCCCCGTATGGACGTGCTGCTGGACCGGGGCCCGTTCACCCTCGACGGCGAGCGCGAACTGATCCGCCGCCACCGCATCGACGTGCTCGTCACCAAGGACAGCGGTGGCGCTGCGACCGCGCCGAAGCTGACGGCCGCCCGGGAGGCGGGCGTGCCCGTGGTGATCGTGCGCCGCCCGCCGGTCCCGGACGGCGTCCCCGTCGCGGCCACCCCCGAGGAGGCGGCCGCCTGGCTGGCGGACTACTCGGGGTAGCGGCGCGGGGTCCAGACGATCTCCTCGCCGTCGCCCCGGCGCACGACCTGCGTCTGCGACGACCCGACGAGCAGGATGGTCCGCATGTCGACCTGCGCCGGGTCGAGTTCGCCGAGGCGCACGATCCGTACGCTCTCCTCCGGCCCGCCCACGTCCCGGCCGAGCACGACCGGCGTGTCGGGTGCCCGGTGCGCCAGCAGCAGCTCGCGGGTCTTGCCGACCTGCCAGGTGCGGCTGCGGGAGCCCGGGTTGTAGAGGGCGAGCACCAGGTCGGCCGCGGCGGCGGCGTTCAGCCGTTCCGCGATGACCTCCCACGGCTTGAGCCGGTCGGAGAGCGAGACCACGGCGTAGTCGTGGCCGAGCGGCGCACCGGCCTTCGCGGCGGCGGCGTTGGCGGCGGTGACGCCCGGCAGGACCCGTACCGGCACGTCCTTGTAAACATCCTGGGACGCGACCTCCAGCACCGCCGTCGCCATGGCGAAGACGCCGGGGTCGCCGCCGGAGACGACCGCGACCCGCCGTCCGCGCCGGGCCAGGTCGAGTGCGAACTCGGCGCGCTCGGACTCGACCTTGTTGTCGGAGCCGTGCCGGATCTGCCCGGGGCGGTGCGGCACCCGGTTCACGTACGTGGTGTAACCGACGAGTTCGTCCGCGTCGGCGAGCGCGCGCCGGGTCTCCGGCGTGAGCCACAGGGGTCCGGCGGGCCCGGTGCCGACGACCACGACCTCGCCGGTCCCCGAGCCCGGGCGCGGGTTCGCGACACGGCTCGGCACGACGGCGACGGAGAAGTACGGCACCGAGTCCGGGTCGATGTCCGCCAGTTGCCCGGTGCGCTCGCCGCTCATCGTGGCGCGCTCGACATAGCGGGCCTCGTCGAGCCGCCCGGACGTCTCCATCGCGCGCCGCACGGCGGGGAAGGTGCGGCCGAGCTTCATGACCACCGCCGAGTCGGTCGCCGCGAGGCGTGCGGTCAGCTCGTCCTCGGGCAGCGTGCCGGGGATGACCGTCAACACCTCCTCCGCCTCGCACAGCGGCGTGCCCAGCCGGGCCGCCGCGGCGCTGATCGACGTGACGCCGGGGACGACCTCGGTCGGGTACCGGTGGGCGAGCCGCTTGTGCATGTGCTGGTAGGAGCCGTAGAAGAACGGGTCGCCCTCGGCGAGGACGGCGACGGTGCGGCCGGCGTCGAGGTGCTCGGCCAGCCGCGCCGCGGCCTGCTCGTAGAAGTCGTCGAGCGCGCCCCGGTAGCCGCCGGGGTGGTCGGTGGTCTCCACGGTGATCGGGTACATCAGGCGCTCTTCGATGTGGTCGGGGCGCAGATGCGGGGCGGCGATCGAGCGGGCGATGGAACGGCCGTGCCGGGCACAGTGGTACGCGACGACGTCGGCTTCGGCGATGACGCGCGCGGCGCGCAGGGTCATCAGCTCCGGGTCGCCGGGGCCGAGCCCGACGCCGTACAGCCGCCCGGTGGTGCTCTGCTTCTCGCTCATTCCGCCTCGCTCGCGATCGCGTTGACTGCGGCGGCGGCCATCGCGCTGCCGCCACGGCGCCCGCGCACCACGAGGTGTTCGAGTGCCAGGGGGTGGGCGGCGAGCGCCTCCTTGGACTCGGCGGCGCCGATGAAGCCGACGGGGACGCCGATGATCGCGGCGGGGCGCGGGGCGCCCTCCTCGATCATCTCCAGCAGCCGGAACAGGGCGGTGGGCGCGTTGCCGACGGCGACGACGGAGCCCTCCAGGCGGTCGCGCCACAGCTCGAGGGCGGCGGCGGAGCGGGTGGTGCCGAGCTTCTCGGCCAGGCCGGGCACGGACGGGTCGGACAGCGTGCAGACCACGTCGTTGTCGGCGGGCAGCCGCTTGCGGGTGACGCCGCTGGCGACCATCTGCGCGTCGCACAGGATCGGCGCGCCGGAGCGCAGGGCGGCGCGGGCCCGGACGACGACGTCGGGGCTGTGGACGAGGTCGGTGACGAGATCGACCATCCCGCAGGCGTGGATCATGCGGACCGCGACCTGCGAGACCTCGGCCGGCAGCCCGGCGAGGTCCGCCTCCGCGCGGATCGTGGCAAAGGACTGGCGGTAGATGGCCGCGCCGTCCTTCTCGTACTCGAACACGGTGCTCTCGCTCACTTCGTCGGTGTGGTGGTGGTGCGCGCCGCCGCGAGGGCGTCGGCGAGTCGGGAAACGGGTGCGGTGTGCGGTGCTTCGCCGGGGGCGGACACCTCGTAGCGTCCGTCGCCGGTCGCGACGACGTCGACCCAGGTGCCGCGGGGGTGGCCGCAGCGGCGTTCGCAGCCGGACCAGTACACGGGCAGGCCGCCCCGGCCCGCGGCGAGCAGTTCGGTGGCGTCGGCCCGCACGTCGGCGAGGGACTTGGCGCATCCGGGCCGTCCGGTGCAGGCGCCGACACCGAGCCAGGGCGAGCGGGGTCCGGTGATCAGCCCCGCGTCGGCGAGCGCTCCCAGATGCTCCTCCCCGGCTCCGGCCACGACGACGCCCCGCCATGGTGTGACGCGCAACTCTCCCGCGCCGTACCGCTCGGCGATGTGGCCGAGGAGCCGCCACTGGGCGGCGGTGATCCGCCCGAGGGGCGCGCCCACGGAGAGGGCCCCGGCCCCGGCTCCACGGACAGGACCGGGCGGGGGCCCCACGACCCGTCCACGCGGACTAGGTCCGTGTCGTCGCCTCGGCGGCGCCCCTGATGCAGCGTGCCACTGGCCCCGGGCGGCCACCACGGTCATGACCGGCGACGACCG
>NZ_JBEXRZ010000172.1:0-15415 GCF_040613325.1 Streptomyces sp. NPDC006283
TCGGTAACCGATGTTGGGCCCCTCTCCGGCCTCGGAGGACCCGCAAGCGGGCCGCCCGAGCGGCTCAGCCCGCTGCCGCTTCAGCCCGCTGCCGACTCAGCCCCGCGTCCGGCTCGGTCGGCGAACAGCCTGCGCCCACCGTTCGAGCGGCAGGCGCCGTAGGGCCCACCGGTCCGTGAAGGCCGACCAGCGTTCGCTCAGAGCCCACACGACCCGGACCGACGAGCGGGGCAGCAGCAGCGCCCGCATCCGGGGCCAGAAACCCACCGCGTCCAGCAGGCCGGCGTGGATCTGCCGCGCGTCCCTGGCGAGGCCCGTGCCGGATCGCGGGACGGGCGCATAGAGGACCTGTTCCACCGAGCGGGCCAACCGGTGCACGGCTGCCGCGGGCTCGTCCTCGAGCTTGCCCAGAGTGACGATGCGGGCCGCCGCCTTGCGCGGCGTCAGCGATTCGTCGGGCAGGATGCCCACGTCCCATGCGGAGTCGGTGACCTCCTGCCACGCCGCCAGCGTCCGGCCGCGATCGTCCCCCGCCGTGCGGCCGGCGACCGCCCCGGCGCTCGAGTCCAACGACACACCGGACAAGCCGGAGCCGTCGGGGCGCGCACCCGTCGCGCCGGCGTCGCGCCGTCCCGGCCTGCCCGCGGACGCGGTCAGCCTGCGGGCACGCGTCGCGATCCGCCACAGCAGCGGCACCGCCAGCAGCAACAGCCCGGCAGCCACGCCGAACACGACCAGAAGGACCGTGCCCACGGACGACTCGCCGGCCGACGGCGGCTGGACGTCACGCGGTGCGGCAGCGCCGCACTCGCCGAGCTGCCGCTCCTGGCGGGGACAGGCGTCCTGGGGCCGGTCGCTCTGTGCCGGCGCGGCGGAGCTGCCCTCCTCCGGCTGCGCCGGGTCCGAGGGCCCGCCGGAAGGCGTCTGCTCCTGGCTGTACTCGGGCCGGCTGCCGCGGCTCGGTGTCGGCTCGAAGCGGGTCCACCCCACACCCTCGAAGTACAGCTCGGGCCAGGCGTGGGCATCACGCAGACCGACCGACACCGTGCCGTCCGACTGCGTGGTGCCGGGCTGGAAACCCACCGCCACTCGCGCCGGGATGTTCAGCGTGCGGGCCATGGCCGCCATCGAGAACGAGAAGTGGACGCAGAAGCCCTTCTTGTCCTTCAAGAAGCGGCTGACCGCCGCCGCGCCCGTACCCGAGCGGACGTCCGTGTCGTACCGGAAGCCGCCGTTGTCCGCGAACCACTCCTCGAGCTTCCTTGCTCGCTCGTAGTCGTTCGTCGCGCCCTTGGTGACCGTGACGGCGGTTTCCCTGACGTCGTCCGGCAGCACGTCGGGCACGCGCGTGTACTCCTGCAGCAGCGCGGCGGGCGGTGCGGGAGCGTCCGCAAGCTGTTCCCGGCTCGGCTGCACGACGAGGCTGCTGACCGAGTACTGCACGCCGGCCGTGGTCTGCCTGCGGTCGCCGACCAGGGTCCGTCCGGCGGGCTCGTAGCGCCAGCGGCCGTCGATGGCCACCGTCGTCGCCGGGTACGGCATCGGCAGCCAGTTCTGCTTGTAGTCACCGGCCGCCGACAGGTTCGTCTTCACCTCGGTGACCTGCACCGACGGGCTCAGGCCGACCGGCTCCGGCAGGCGCTCGGGCACATTGGTGACCTTGCGCTCCGAGGAGCGCCACGATGTGCCGTCGAACCGGTCGAGGGCCAGGATCCGCAGATACATGTCCCGGTTGTCCGGCGCGTTGGTGCGGTAGCGCAGCACCTCGCGGTTCTGCGGCTGGTTCAGATTGTCCTGGAGCGAGACCAGGGGGTTGACGGCCGAGATGGTGCCGCCACCGCCTTCTCCGACCCCGCCGCCAGGGCCGTTGCCCACGCCGCCGAGCAGGCCGCCGTCGAGGGCAGGCAGGGCCGCCGGGACCGCGAGCGCGACGCCCAGCGCCACCACACCGATCCTTCGGCCCGCCCGGATCGGGGCCTGCGGGCGCCCGTCCGTCGTGTCCAGTCCGCCGGTCGAACGTCGGGGGGCACTGCCGGCGCCGCCGAAGACGCGCCCCCACTGGGACAGCCGGTCACGGCCTTCGGCGAGCAGCAGCAGCAGATAGCCGGAGGCGGCAAGCAGGAACCACAGCCAGCCGGCCCCGCCGCCCGAGAGCCCGGCGGCCACCGAGTACAGCGCCAGGAGCGGAAGACCGGCCGGTGCGGCACTGCGGAACGTCACGGCCAGTGCGTCCACGACCAGACCGATGACCAGCACGCCGCCGATCACCAGCAGTCTGATGCCGTCGGTCGCGGGAGCAGGGATGGCGTACTTGCCGACATCGGCGGTCCCCGCCTGCAGCAACTCGCCGAACCGGGCGAACGCGTCGGGCCCCGGCAGCAGGCCGAGAACCGCCTGTTCGCGCGTGAAGACGACGGTGAGCACGAGCAGCGTCACCAGCACCTGCGCCGCCACGGTCAGGGGCCGCGCCAGCGGCACCCGCCGCGCGAGCGCGCCCGCCCCGGTCTGGATCGCCAGCAGGAACGCCGCCTGGATCAGCCAGTTGGGCGGATCGACCAGGGGCAGCAGCGCCGCCGCCGCCATCAGCGTGGCGACGAAGGCGCACACCGCGAGCCGTCCGCGACCGCTCATGACCAACCTCCCCAGGAACCGTTCGTACCGGCGGCCGACGACTCGCCGGTGCGCTCCCGGGCCGCCTGCTGCCACAGGTCCGCGAGCCGCGTCCCCGGCGTCACCGCCAGTGCCGTCCAGCCCGCCTCGCGCAGCTGCCGCAGCCGGTCGTCGAGGGCCCCTGCCACGGCACCACCGGTCAGCCAGGTGCCACTGTCCATCACGAAAGCGACGGCGGAACCGCTGCGCTGCCGCATCCTGGCCGCCAGCGCGGCCTGTTCCTCGTCCAGATCGCCGAAGAAGGCGACCAGCAGCCCTTCGCCGCCGCCGCGCAGCACGTCGTGGGCCCGCGACAGGCCGGCGCCGTCGGAGTGGTCGACGACGGCGAGCGTGTCCATCATCAGACCGGCGGACTCCACGGACTCCTGCGAGGAGGCGAACCCCTCGGCGCCCGCACCGGGGACGGAGCTTCCCGTGTCCGTCAACAGCCGGACGGCGAAGCCGCGTTCCAGCAGATGGGTCAGGGCGGAGGCCGCGCCGGACACCGCCCACTCGAAGGCCGAGTCGGGCCCCGCGCCCTGATAGGCCAGTCGGCGCGTGTCCAGCAGCACGGTGCACCTGGCCCGCTGCGGCTGCTCCTCGCGCCGGACCATCAGCTCGCCGTAGCGCGCCGTGGAACGCCAGTGCACCCGGCGCAGGTCGTCACCGTAGCGGTAGGCACGCGGGATGATGTCGTCGTCGCCGGCCAGCGCGAGCGAGCGCTGGCGGCCGTCGCCGTAGCCGGACGCCTCGCCCGCCAGCCGGACGGCGGGCAGCGACTCGGTGCGGGGAATGACCGTGAGGGTGTCGAAGGCGCTGAACGAGCGGGTGAGCTCGCACATGCCGAACGGGTCGTTCAGCCGCAGCTGGAGCGGTCCGAGCGGATAGCGGCCCCGCAGGTCGGACCGCACCCGGTAGGACACCTCGCGCCTGCCGCCCGCCTCGACCCGGTCGAGGACGAAGCGGGGCCGCGGGCCCAGCACATAGGGCACATGGTCCTGGAGCATCAGCAGCCCGGTCGGCATCCGCGAGACGTTGTCCATGCGCAGATGCACCCGCGCCTCGGAACCGGCGGGAACCCGGCCGGGTGACAGCCGGCGGCTGGCCGCGACGCGGTAGCGGGTGCGGTAGAGCACGGTCACACAGATCAGCGGCAGCACGGCGAGCAGCAGTCCGACCCGGAGCAGGTCGCTCTGGCCCAGGACGTACGCGCACACGGCGGCTGCCACGCCGGCGGCGAGGAACGAGCGACCACGGGTGGTGAGCCCGCCGAGCGCCGCCCGCATGCCGCCGGCTTCCTTGCTGTCCGGGCCCGCAGAGGCAGCAGGCCCCCCGGGGGTCATCACAGCCGCCGGGCGCCGGGCTGCTGGCCGTAGAGCGGCGACTGGGCCGGCCGGCCGGGGACGTACGCGCCGTCCGAGCTGCCGGTGGTGGGCACGGCCGTGCGCTGGACGATGTCCAGGACGACCTGCTCGGCCGTGCGGCGGTTGAGCTGGGCCTGCGCCGTGGGCAGCAGCCGGTGCGCGAGGACCTGCACGGCGAGCGCCTGCACGTCGTCGGGGAGGGCGTAGTCGCGTCCGCTGAGGGCCGCGGAGGCCTTCGCGGCGCGCAGCAGATGCAGCGTCGCTCGCGGAGAGGCGCCGAGTCTGAGATCCGGGTGGCTGCGGGTCGCGGCGACCAGATCCACCGCGTAACGCCGGACGGACTCGGCGACGTGCACCGCGCGCACCGCCTCGATCAGCTTCACGATGTCGTGGGCGTGCGCCACGGGCTGCAGGTCGTCCAGCGGGGAGACGCCGCCGTGGACGTCCAGCATCTGCAGCTCGGCGGCCGCGCTGGGGTAGCCGATGGAGACGCGCGCCATGAAGCGGTCGCGCTGCGCCTCGGGGAGCGGGTAGGTGCCCTCCATCTCCACCGGGTTCTGGGTGGCCACCACCATGAAGGGGTTGGGCAGCTCGTAGCTGTGCCCGTCGATGGTGACCTGGCGCTCCTCCATCGACTCCAGCAGCGCGGACTGCGTCTTGGGCGACGCGCGGTTGATCTCGTCGCCGATCACGATCTGGGCGAAGATCGCACCGGGCTTGAACTCGAACTCGCGCTGCTGCTGATCGAAGATCGACACTCCGGTGATGTCGGAGGGCAGCAGGTCCGGTGTGAACTGGATCCGCCGCACCGAGCAGTCGATGGATCGCGCCAGCGTCTTGGCCAGCATCGTCTTGCCCACGCCGGGGACATCCTCGATGAGCAGATGTCCCTCCGCGAGCAACACGGTCAGCGAAAGCCGTACGACCTCTGGCTTGCCCTCGATCACACCCTCGACCGACCTGCGGATCCGATCCGCGGTGGTGGTCAGATCTGTGAGGCTCGCTCGATCGTCATAGGTCGTCACCCGGCCCTCCTCGGCCCGTTCTAGGGCCGGTGCACACAAGACGGCACGGCCCACCCCGAAACACGGACACCGCTCCCGGGGAGTCCGGAAGTGGAGTCACACCCGCATTCTTGTTGGCGTTCCCGCGTTGTGTCACTCGCCTGTGGATAAGTGGGTGGGATATGTCGGGGTTGGGCGGTTATTCCGGGTGTCGGGCCGCTTACACGGCGGGGTCGATCTCCCGCAGCAAGCCCGTGGTGACGTCGAAGACGAAGCCGCGGACGTCGTCGGCGTGCAGCAGGAACGGCGAGGTGCGCACGCGCCGCATCGACTGCCGTACGTCCTGGTCGACATCCCGGAACGACTCGACCGCCCACGCCGGCCGCTGCCCGACCTCTTCCTCCAGCTCGATGCGGAAGTCCTCGGTGAGGGTTTCCAGACCGCAGCCGGTGTGGTGCACGAGTATCACGCTGCGGGTGCCGAGCGCCCGCTGGCTGATCGTGAGCGAACGGATCACGTCGTCGGTGACGACGCCGCCGGCGTTGCGGATGGTGTGGCAGTCGCCCAGTTCCAGTCCGAGCGCGGCGTGCAGGTCGAGGCGGGCGTCCATGCAGGCGACCACGGCGACTTTGAGCACCGGGCGCGCATCCATCCCGGGGTCCTGGAACTCCGTGGCGTAGCGCTGGTTCGCCTCGACGAGGCGGTCGGTGACCGTGCCGCCGGTGCGTGCGGCGTCGGCGGCGGCGGGTGCGTTCGAGGAAATCGACATGCATCGAAGGTAGCGGGCACCGACCGGGCCGGTGCGGGTGTGAGGGCGGACAAAAGAACGTCAACGACCCTTGCAGTGATGTAACCCACAGGAATGACACCGTGGCCCGTGCGACGCGCTGGCCGGTTGATTGACCGGCCGGACCAGTGGACTAAAGTGACGCGAAGTTCACGGACACCACCCGCGTAGGCGGTGGCTTTCCGCACAATTCCCCGCGTGCGCGGCGTACGCACGGCCCGGCCATGACTCGCTCGCGCCGGATCTGAGAGGGCGCATGAGCCAGACCCGACACGTCCCGGTGATGCTCCAGCGGTGCCTGGACATGTTGGCCCCCGCGCTGGAGGAGCCCGGCGCGGTCGTCGTCGACTGCACTCTCGGCCTCGGCGGACACAGCGAGGCCCTGCTCAAGCGGTTCCCCGAGGCGCGCCTGGTCGCGCTCGACCGGGACAAGGAGGCCCTGCGGCTCTCCGGCGAGCGGCTCGCGCCCTTCGGCGAACGCGCCACGCTGGTGCACGCCGTCTACGACGAGCTCCCCGACGTCCTCTCCCGTCTCGGCATCCCCCGCGTCCAGGGCATCCTCTTCGACCTCGGCGTCTCCTCCATGCAGCTCGACGAGGCCGACCGCGGCTTCGCCTACGCGCAGGACGCCCCGCTCGACATGCGCATGGACCAGACGACGGGCCTCAGTGCCGCCGAGGTGCTCAACACGTACCCGGCGGGCGAACTGGTGCGGATCCTGCGCGCCTACGGCGAGGAGAAACAGGCCAAGCGGATCGTCTCCGCCATCGTGCGGGAACGGGACAAGGAACCCTTCACCAACAGCGCGCGGCTCGTCGAACTCATCCGCGACGCCCTGCCGCAGGCGGCCAAGCGCACCGGCGGCAACCCGGCCAAGCGCACGTTCCAGGCCCTTCGTATCGAGGTGAACGGAGAGCTGACCGTGCTCGAGCGGGCGATTCCCGCGGCGGTCGCCTCGCTCGCCGTCGGCGGACGGATCGCCGTCCTGTCGTACCACTCGCTCGAGGACCGGCTGGTCAAACAGGTCTTCGCGGCAGGCGCTGCGATCACCGCGCCGCCCGGGCTGCCCGTCGTGCCCGAGGAGTACCAGCCGCGACTGAAGCTGCTGACCCGCGGGGCGGAGCTGCCCACCGAGGAGGAGGTCGCGGAGAACCGCCGCGCGGCACCGGCGCGTCTGAGGGGGGCACAGCGCATCCGGGAGGACGTGGCGTGACCTGGGCGGGCGAGCGGCGCCGCGCAGCCGGCGGAGATGCGAACCGGAGGACACCTTGAGCGCAGCGGCCAAGCAGTTGAAGGGACGGGCCGCGCGGCTCACGCGGCTCATGCCGTCGGGGCCGAGCACCGCCGCCCGTACCCCCTTCGTCCTGTTGGTCGTGATCCTGCTCTCCGGAGGACTGATCACGCTTCTGATGCTGAACTCGTCCCTGAACCAGGGCTCGTTCGAGCTGAGTGAGCTGAAGAAGAAGACCACCGAACTCACCGACGAGCAGCAGGCGCTGCAGCGGGACGTGGACCGTCGCTCCGCCCCTGACGCCCTCGAACGGCGGGCCCGCGAACTCGGCATGGTGCCCGGCGGCGGCCCCGCCTTCCTCGGCCCGGACGGCAAGGTCCTCGGCGTGCCGAAGAGGGCCACCGCGCAGCCCCTGCCGCGCCCGCCCTCGCCCACCGCGTCCGCCCCGGAAACTGCGGAGCCTTCGCAGGCCGCCTCGCCCTCGACGTCCGTGCCGACCCCGCCCCCGGCCGCACCGGCGCCCGGTGTCGCCCCCGAGCAGCAGGGCGGGGCCGGGTCCGCACAGACGCAGTCGACGCAGGCACCGGTCCAGCCCGCGCCCGCCCAGCCCCTCCGTACGTCCCCGCAGCCGAACCCGACGACCCCCGGCAGGTGACGCAGTGCCCTCCAAGGAACCACCGCGGCGCCGGGTGCCAGGCCCCGCCCGGCGGCCCCCCGCCCAGTCCTCCGCACGTCCCGGGCAGCGCTCCGGCTCCCGTCCGCCCCGCCAGGGGCAGCGTCCGGCGCCCCGGCGCGTACGGCTGAGCAACCCCCGCCCCCGGCTGAGGCTGGTGAGCCTCGGCCTGACGCTGGTCATGCTGGCGTTCGTCGTCAGACTGCTGCAGGTGCAGGCCGTCGACGCGAGCGCGTACGCGGCCAAGGCGGAGAAGAACCGCTACCTGAGCCACAAGCTGTCCGCCGAGCGCGGCGAGATCACCGACCGGGCCGGTGTCGCGCTGGCCATCAGCGTCGACGCGCACGACATCACCGCCGACCCGAAGATGTTCACGCTCGAGGACAGCAAGTCCCCGAACGCGCCGGAGCAGGCGGCGGCACTGCTCGCCCCCATCCTCGGCAAGGAGCCGGCCGAGCTCGCGGAGAAGCTCAGGAAGCCCGGCTCCCGCTACGCCGTGCTGGCCCGCCGCCAGACCCCGCAGGTGTGGAACCAGATCAAGGACCTCAAGGGCGTCTACGCGGAGAAGGCCGCGGCCGACAAGCGCAGGGGCGGCCCCGGTGCCAATGTGCTCGCGGGCGTCTTCCAGGAGCCCAGCAGCCGGCGCGTGTACCCGAACGGCGATCTCGCCGCCGGGATACTGGGCTTCGTCAACGCCGCGAACCGGGGCGGCGGCGGCATCGAGTCGATGCTCGACGAGACGCTGGCCGGCAAGGACGGCACCATCACCTACGCCCAGTCCGGCGGCCGGCGCGTGCCCACCGCCACCTCCAGCGAGGTCCGCGCGGTCCCCGGCTCCGACGTCGAGCTGACCATCGACCGGGACATCCAGTGGGCCGCTCAGAAGGCCATCGAGGACCAGGTCCGGAAGTCGAAGGCCGACCGCGGCTATGTGATCGTCCAGAACACCCGTACCGGCGAAGTGCTCGCGATGGCCAACGCGCCCGGCTACGACCCCAACGACCTGGGCCGGGCCGGCACGTTCCCCCTGGGCAACGCCGCCCTCCAGGACGCGTACGAACCGGGATCCACCGCCAAGGTGATGTCAATGGCCGCCGTGCTCGAGGAGAAGAAGGCGACCGCCGCCACCCATGTCGTCGTCCCCAACCGGCTGCACCGGGGCGACCGGCTCTTCAAGGACGACATCGACCACCCCACCTGGTACCTCACGCTCAACGGCGTACTCGCCAAATCGAGCAATATCGGCACCATCCTGGCCACCGGGCAGCTCGGCGAGAACCAGCCGGAGGCCAACAAGGTGCTCCACTCCTATCTGCGCAAGTTCGGCATCGGCCGGCCGACCGGCCTCGGCTATCCCGGCGAGACGCCGGGCATCCTCGCAAAGCCGCAGGACTGGTCCACCTCGCAGCAGTACACGATTCCCTTCGGGCAGGGCCTGTCCGTCAACGCCGTACAGGCGGCCTCCGTGTACTCGACCATCGCCAACGGCGGCGTCCGCATCGAGCCGACGCTGGTACGCGGCACCAAGGGCCCCGACGGCCGCTTCACACCGGCGGCCGAGCCGGACAGGACCCGGGTCGTCAGCGAGAAGACCGCCAAGACCCTGGCCACCATGCTCGAATCGGTCGTCGACGACGAGGAGGGCACGGGCACCAAGGCCCGCATCCCCGGCTACCGCGTCGCCGGAAAGACCGGAACGGCCAACCGCGTCGACCCCGAACTCGGCGTCTACAAGGGCTACACCGCCTCCTTCGCCGGCTTCGCGCCGGCCGACGACCCGCAGATCACCGTCTACTGCGCCATCCAGAACCCCACCAAGGGCAGCTACTTCGGCGGACAGATCTGCGGCCCCATCTACCAGCAGGTCATGGAATTCGCGCTGAAGACCCTGCAGGTCCCCCCGACCGGCAAGGGGCCCGCCCGGCTGCCCGTGACCTTCGAACCCGGCGAGTGACCGGAGGTACCTCCAGTGAGAACGATCACGCCCGATTCCGGCAACCGGCCCGGTGAGGGCCCCTCATTTTCGCCCGGGCCCGGTGCGCCCGGTACGCTCACCGCCGTGCCACAAGCTGATCAGACCCGAACCACCCAGCAGGACGCCCCCCACAAACACCCGGGGGCGCCTCGTCCGGAACGGCCCCGCCCGACGCAGCTCGGAGACCTGGCCGCACGGCTGGGTGTGCAGAGCCCGGGCCGCGCGGAGATCACGGGCATCACCCACGACTCGCGTGCCGTACGCCCCGGCGATGTGTACGCCGCCCTGCCCGGCGCGCGTTTCCACGGCGCCGACTTCGCCGCCCAGGCGGCCGACCTCGGGGCCGCAGCGATCCTCACCGACGAAGCGGGCGCCGAACGCGCCGCCGCCACCGGCCTGCCGGTGCTCGTCACCGACAACCCGCGCGGCCGGATGGGCGAACTCGCCACGGAGATCTACGGTCACCCCGGCGAAGACCTGCTCCAGATCGGCATCACCGGCACCTCCGGGAAGACCACGACCGCCTACCTCGTCGAGGGCGGCCTCAGGGCTGCGGGCCGCTCCACGGGCCTGATCGGCACGGTCGAGATGCGCATCGGGGACGAGCGCATCAAGTCGGAGCGCACCACCCCCGAAGCCACCGACCTGCAGGCGCTGTTCGCGGTCATGCGCGAACGCGGCGCCGACGCGGTCGCCATGGAGGTCTCCAGCCACGCCCTCGTGCTCGGCCGGGTCGACGGCTGCGTCTTCGACATCGCCGTCTTCAACAACCTCAGCCCCGAGCACATGGAATTCCACTCCGACATGGAGGACTACTTCCAGGCGAAGGCGCAGCTGTTCACACCCCGGCGCAGCCGGCAGGCCGTCGTCAACTTCGACGACGAGTACGGCCGCAGGCTCGTCGAGGAGGCCACCGTCCCGGTCACCACCTTCTCCGCGGAGGGCCACCCGGACGCCGACTGGCGGGCCGAGGACGCCGAAGTCACGGCGGTCGGCTCCACCTTCACCGCGGTCGGCCCCAAGGGCGAGCGGATCCGCGCCCAGGCGCCGCTGCCCGGCCCGTTCAACGTCGCCAACACCCTCGCCGCCGTCGTCACCCTCGCCGTCGCCGGCCTCGACCCCCAGACCGCGGCGGACGGGATCGCCGCCGTGCCCGGCGTGCCGGGCCGCCTGGAGCGGATCGACGCGGGCCAGCCGTACCTCGCGGTCGTGGACTACGCGCACAAGACCGACGCCGTCGAATCGGTCCTGCGCTCGCTGCGCAAGGTCACCGAGGGCAAGGTGCACATCGTGCTCGGCTGCGGTGGCGACCGCGACAAGACCAAGCGCGGCCCGATGGGCGCCGCCGCCGCACGGCTGGCCGACACCGCCGTCCTCACGTCCGACAACCCGCGCGGTGAGGACCCCCTCGCGATCCTCGCCACGATGCTGGCGGGCGCCGCCGAGGTACCCATCCACGAGCGGGGCGACGTGATGGTCCACGAGGACCGGGCCGCCGCCATCGCCGCCGCCGTCGCCCGCGCCGAGCCGGGCGACACCGTGCTCGTCGCCGGCAAGGGCCATGAGCAAGGTCAGGACATCGCCGGAGTGGTGCGCCCGTTCGACGACCGCCAGGTCCTCCGCGAAGCCATCGAGGCGCGCCGGGACGCGTCGTCGAAACGGGCCACCGAAATCGAGAACAGTCAGGGATGACCAAGTGATCGCCCTCTCCCTCGCCGAGATCGCAGACATCGTCGGCGGGCAGTCGCACGACATACCGGATCCGGCCGCACCCGTCACCGGATCCGTCGTCATCGACTCCCGGGCCGTCGAGCCCGGCAGTCTCTTCGCCGCCTTCCAGGGCGAGAACGTCGACGGACACGACTACGCCGAGCGCGCGGTGGCGGCCGGCGCGGTGGCCGTACTGGCCGTCCGCCCCCTCGGCGTACCGGCGATCGTCGTCGACGACGTACAGGCCGCCCTCGGCCGCCTCGCACGGGCCGTGGTGGAGCGCCTCGGCACCAAGGTCGTGGCGCTGACCGGCTCGGCCGGGAAGACCAGCACCAAGGACCTGATCGCGCAGGTCCTCGAGCGCAAGGCGCCCACCGTCTGGACGCCCGGCTCCCTCAACAACGAGATCGGCCTTCCCCTCACCGCGCTGCGCGCCACCGAGGACACCGAGCACCTGGTGCTCGAAATGGGAGCGCGCGGAATCGGCCACATCCGGTACCTGACCCAGCTGACCCCGCCCCGGATCGGCCTCGTGCTGAACGTCGGCACCGCCCACATCGGGGAGTTCGGCGGCCGCGAGCAGATCGCCCAGGCCAAGGGCGAGATGGTCGAGTCGCTGCCCGAGGACGGCGTCGCCGTGCTCAACGCCGACGACCCGCTGGTGCGCGCCATGACATCCCGGACGAAAGCGCGGGTGCTGCTGTTCGGCGAGGCCGCCGACGCCGCCGTACGCGCGGAAAATGTCCGGCTCACCGAGCAAGGACAGCCCACCTTCACGCTCCACACACCCACCGGGTGCAGTGACGTGACCATGCGGCTGTACGGTGAGCACCACGTGTCGAACGCGCTCGCCGCGGCCGCCGTCGCCCATGAGCTGGACATGTCCGTCGACGAGATCGCCCTCGCGCTCTCCGAGGCGGGCACCCTCTCCCGCTGGCGCATGGAGGTCACCGAGCGTTCGGACGGCGTGACGGTCGTCAACGACGCCTACAACGCGAACCCCGAGTCCATGCGCGCCGCGCTGCGCGCACTGGCCGCCATGGGCGAGCCCGCACGGGCAAGGGGCGGACGTACGTGGGCGGTGCTCGGCAAGATGGCCGAGCTCGGAGACGAAGCGCTCGCCGAGCACGACGCGGTCGGACGGCTCGCCGTCCGGCTCAATGTCGGCAAGCTCGTCGCGGTCGGGGGCAGGGAAGCGTCCTGGTTGCAACTGGGCGCATACAACGAGGGTTCGTGGGGTGAGGAGTCGGTGCACGTGTCCGACGCGCAGGCGGCGGTCGACCTGTTGCGCAGAGAGTTGCGCCCGGGAGACGTCGTGCTGGTGAAGGCTTCCAGGTCGGTCGGTCTGGAGCGGATCGCGCAGGCTCTGCTCGAGGGTTTCGAGGGTGAGGGTGCCGTCCGATGAGGCAGATCCTCTTCGCGGGAGCCATCGGTCTGTTCCTGACCCTGATCGGTACCCCGCTGCTGATCAAGCTCCTGGCCCGCAAGGGATACGGGCAGTTCATCCGTGACGACGGCCCGCGCGGCCACGCCGGGAAGAAGGGCACGCCCACCATGGGCGGCATCTCCTTCATCCTGGCCACGCTGATCGCCTACGCGCTCGCCAAGGTGATCACCGGCGAGGACCCGACCTTCTCGGGTGTGCTGGTGCTCTTCCTGATGGCGGGCATGGGGCTCGTCGGCTTCCTCGACGACTACATCAAGATCGTCAAGCAGCGGTCGCTCGGCCTGCGCGCCAAGGCGAAGATGGCCGGCCAGCTGATCGTCGGCATCGCCTTCGCCGTGCTGTCCCTGCAGTTCGCCGACCAGCGCGGCAACACCCCGGCCTCCACCAAGCTGTCGTTCATCACGGACTTCGGCTGGTCGATCGGCCCGGTGCTGTTCGTGGTGTGGGCGCTGTTCATGATCCTCGCGATGTCGAACGGCGTGAACCTCACGGACGGTCTGGACGGCCTCGCCACCGGCGCGTCGGTGATGGTCTTCGGCGCGTACACCTTCATCGGCCTGTGGCAGTTCCAGGAGTCCTGCGCCAACGCGGTGACCCTGACCAATCCCAGTGCCTGCTTCGAGGTGCGCGATCCGCTCGACCTCGCGGTCGTCGCCTCGGCCCTCATGGGCTCGTGCTTCGGCTTCCTGTGGTGGAACACCTCACCCGCCAAGATCTTCATGGGGGACACCGGCTCGCTCGCACTCGGCGGCGCACTCGCGGGCCTCGCGATCTGCTCGCGTACGGAGTTCCTGCTCGCCCTGCTCGGCGGACTGTTCGTCCTCATCACCATGTCCGTGGTGATCCAGGTCGGTTCGTTCAAGATGACGGGCAAGCGGGTCTTCCGGATGGCGCCGCTGCAGCACCACTTCGAACTCAAGGGATGGTCCGAAGTCCTTGTCGTGGTCCGGTTCTGGATCATCCAGGGCATGTGCGTGATCGTGGGTCTCGGCCTCTTCTACGCGGGATGGGCAGCAGACAAGTGAGCGACTGGCAGGGTACGAACGTCACCGTCGCCGGCCTCGGCGTGAGCGGCATCAGCGCCGCCCGCGCCCTGGCCGGGCTCGGCGCCCGGGTCACCGTGGTCGACGGCGGCGACAGCGAGACGCACCGCACGCGCGCGGCCGAACTGTCCGAACAGGGCATCGCCGTACGCCTCGGTGACGCGGAGACCCTGCCGGAGGGCACCGACCTGGTCGTCACCTCGCCCGGCTGGAAGCCGTCCAGCCCGCTCTTCGAGGCGGCGGCGAAGGCGGGCGTCGACGTCGTCGGCGACGTCGAGATCGCCTGGCGGCTGCGCGGCCCCGACGCCGCGCCCTGGCTCGCGGTCACCGGCACCAACGGCAAGACGACGACAACGCGGATGCTCGCCTCGATCCTGACGGCGGCGGGCCTGCGCACGGCGGCCATCGGCAACATCGGTACGCCCATCGTCGACGTCGTCCTCGGTGACGAGCCCTACGACGTGCTCGCCGTCGAACTCTCCAGCTACCAGCTGCACTGGGCGCCCTCGCTGCGCGCCCACTCCGCCGTGGTGCTCAACCTCGCCCCCGACCACCTCGACTGGCACGGCTCCATGGAGGCGTACGCCGCCGACAAGGGCCGCATCTACGAGGGCAACACCGTCGCCTGCGTCTACAACGTCGCCGATCCCGCGACCGAGGAGCTGGTCCGCGCGGCCGACGTGGAGGAGGGCTGCCGGGCGGTCGGCTTCACGCTGGGTACCCCGGCCCCCTCCCAACTCGGCGTCGTGGACGGGATCCTGGTGGACCGCGCGTTCGTCGAGAACCGGCAGAAGCAGGCGCAGGAACTGGCGGAGGTCTCCGACGTCAACCCGCCGGCGCCGCACAACATCGCCAACGCCCTTGCCGCCGCCGCCCTGGCCCGCGCCTTCGGCGTCGCGCCGGCCGCGGTACGCGACGGCCTGCGTGCCTTCCGGCCCGACGCGCACCGCATCGAGCACGTGGAGGAGGTGGCGGGCGTCGCGTACATCGACGACTCCAAGGCCACCAACACCCATGCCGCGGAGGCTTCTCTGGCCGCCTACGACCCGATCGTGTGGATTGCGGGGGGACTTGCCAAGGGAGCGACCTTCGACGAGCTGGTCACCAAGTCGGCGAAGCGACTTCGCGGTGTCGTCCTCGTCGGAGCCGACCGCGCCCTGATCCGCGAAGCCCTCGCGCGACACGCGCCCGAGGTCCCGGTCGTCGACCTCGACCGGACCGACACTGGGGCGATGTCCGCCGCGGTACGGGAGGCGGCCTCGCTCGCCCGGCCGGGAGACACGGTGCTGCTGGCCCCGGCCTGCGCCTCGATGGACATGTTCACCGACTACAACAAGCGGGGCGAGGCGTTCGCGGAAGCGGTCCGCGCCCTCGCCGCCGAGCACGCCTGACAGCCGCCAGGTCCGGCTGCCGCCGGGCACGACTGGAGGGGACAGCGACCATGCCGGCCACCGACCAGCCCCTGGGCCCCGCCCGGTCCGCCGATCCGCCCGGGCCGCCCACGCAAGGCACCCCCGGGGGCGCGGCGGACG
>NZ_JBEXRZ010000173.1:0-15272 GCF_040613325.1 Streptomyces sp. NPDC006283
GGACCGGGACCGCCACTACCCTCGTACCGTAGGGGGATCCGCAACGAGGAGGCACGCGTGCCGGTGGAGGTCACCTGGTGGGGTCATGCCACCTGCACGATCGAGGACTCCGGCATCCGGGTGCTGACCGACCCGCTGTTCGTGCGAAGGCTGGCGCATCTGCGTCGGCGCCGTGGTGCGCTGCCGCCCGCGCAGGCCGCTGTCGCCGACGCGGTCCTCGTCTCCCATCTGCACTCCGACCACCTCCATCTCGCGTCGCTCGCCCGCCTCGCGCACGGCACGCGGCTGATCGTGCCGCGCGGCGCCGCACGGTCCGTGCCGGGGCTCGGGCGGCTCGTCGGCTCGGCCGGACTGCGCGTCACCGAGGTCGTGCCCGGCGATGAGGTGCGGGTGGGAGAACTGCTCGTACGGGCCGTGCCCGCGCGGCACGACGGGCGGCGGCTGCCCTTCGGACCGCACCGTTCCCCGGCGCTCGGCTTCGTGGTGAGCGGTGAGTCGCACACGTATTTCGCGGGCGACACCGGGCTGTTCGACTCGATGGCCGACGAAGTTGGCCCGGTCGACGTGGCGCTGCTCCCGGTCGGCGGCTGGGGCCCGTTCCTGGGCCACGGCCACCTGGACGCGGGCCGCGCGGCGCAGGCGCTGGCGGCGCTCTCGCCGCGGGCGGCTGTTCCCGTGCACTACGGCACGTACTGGCCGATCGGGATGGACGGCATCCGGCCTCACGAGTTCTACGCGCCGGGCGACGAGTTCGTGCGCAAGGCGGCACAGCTGGCACCGAAGGTGACGGTGCACCGGCTCGGGCACTGCGAGCGGGTCCGGCCGGAGGAGACCCGGTGACCGCGGAACTCCCCGATGTTCTCGGCCAGTTGTTGGATCTCGCACGCGAACTGCCGCCGGAGTCGACCCAGCAGGCGGTCGGGTACCCGTCGCTGTTCCTTCTGGTGGCGCTCGGAGCGCTGGTGCCGGTGGTGCCGACCGGCGCCGTCGTCAGCTCCGCGGCCGTGGTGGCCTTTCACCAGACCGCCCCGCTCTCCCTGCTGTTCGTCTTCCTGGTGGCCTCGACGGCCGCCTTCCTCGGCGATGTCGCGCTCTACTGGCTGGGGCGGCGCGGCGTCCGCTCCAAGAACGGTTCGCGCTGGCTTGCGGCGCTTCGCGGCCGCGCCGAGCCCGACCGGCTCGGTCAGGCTCAACGGAAACTGGACGAGCACGGAGTGACCGTGCTGGTGCTCTCCCGGCTCATGCCCGCCGGACGCATCCCGGTGATGCTGGCGTGCCTGCTGGCGGGGATGCCGTTGCACCGGTTCGTCCGCGGCGACGTCCCGGCCTGCCTGGCGTGGGCCGCGACCTACGGGCTGATCGGCATCCTCGGCGGCTCGCTCTTCGCGGAGCCCTGGCAGGGCGTCGTCGCGGCCGTCGTGCTGACCATGCTCGTCAGCGGGGCACCGGCGCTGTGGCGCAGACTGCGCGGCGCGGGCGGTTCAGACAGTCAGCACGCGTGAACCGCCGACCGGCAGGTCCCACAGCTCGTGGCGGGGGCGGCCGGTGCGCTCCCAAGCGGCCCGCAGCCGGACCAGCGGCTCCAGCACCGGCTCCGCGGAGAGCACGAACGTCGCCCAGTGCATGGGCGCCATGTTCCTCGCCCCCAGGTCGATGAAGGCGCGCACCGCCTCCTCGGGATCGGTGTGCACGTCCTCGAGCCACCAGCGCGGCGCATAGGCGCCGATGGGGAGCAGCGCCAGGTCGAGACCGGGATACCGACGGCCGATCTCCTCGAACCAGTGCCCGTAGCCGGTGTCTCCCGCGAAGTACACCGTCCTGCCGTCGGCGTCGGTGAGGACCCAGCCGCCCCACAGAGTGCGACAGGTGTCGAGCAGGGTGCGCTTCGACCAGTGGTGCGCCGGGACGAAGTCGAACCGTACGCCGCCGAGTTCCGCGCCCTCCCACCAGTCGAGTTCCGTCACGTGCGTGAAGCGCCGGCGCCTGAACCAACGGCCCAGCGCCGCGGGGACGAACAGCGGCGTGTCGCGGGGCAGACGTTTGAGGGTGGGGGCATCGAGATGGTCGAAGTGGTTGTGGCTGATGACCACCGCGTCGACGGGCGGCAGGTCCTCCCATCGGACGCCCACCGGGGTGATCCGTACGGGTGTGCCGAGAATGCGGCGCGACCACACGGGGTCGGTCAGCACGGAGAGGCCACCGATGCGCAGGACCCAGCTGGCGTGACCGGCCCACGTGACAGCGACGGTCGTCGTGTCCACCTCGGGCAGCGGTCCCGGCTCGAACGGCAGTGCCGGAATGTCCGTCAGTCCGTCCGGACCGGGACGGACGGCGCCCTCCCTGGCGAACCTGGCCATGGCCCGAACGCCGGGCAGCGGGGCGGTCAGCCGGTCGGCGAAGGATCTCGGCCAGGTGCGGTGCTCGTAGAGCGGGCGGGGGCGCGAGCGGTGCTGCGGCGGGTGCGCTGCCGGCGGGGTCTGCTCGGTGCGTCGTTCCGTCTGTTCCGCCATCCGGGTCTCCGATCCACGCAGGTCCGTCTTGACGCGGTCCGTCTTGCTCCGGTCCGTCTCTCCCGGGTCCGTCTCTCCCGGTCCGTGTCCGTCTCTCCTCGAATTCCTCCTGCTCCGGTCCGTCTCAGCGCAGGTCGTCGAAAACCGCTTTGAGCTTCCGCAACGCCTCTGCCACCTGGGGCAGTTCCAGTGGCGCCTCGGAGGCGAGCGCCTCGAGCCGCTCCGCCGCGCCGGCACCCAGGAACGGAGCCGTGTCCAGCCGTACGTGCAGGGCACCCAGCTCGTCGCCGAACCGGTGCCCACCGGGCACCGGTACGCCCAGTCGGTCGGTCATGTGGTCCTCCAGCTCCATGGAGTCGCCGACACCCAGCTCCGCGAGGCGTCCACGCAACGGGCCCAGGTCCACGTAGAGATGGCGGCCGGCCTGCGGGGGCCTGGAGACGGCGCCGGCCTCGAGCACCCGATGGTGTACGGCGGCCGCCACGCGGGCGTGCAGTGCGGCCGCCTTCGTCGCCCGGTCCGTGACCTCGGGGGGCTCGTCGAGCGCGTGCGTCGCCGCGGCGGCGACGGGCGCCGGCACGACGGCTCCCAACGCGGTGAGGATGTCGAGTGTCCTCGCACGCCGGGCCGCGCCCCGCTCGCCCTGCGGGAAACGGGCGACGGCGACCGGCCAGGCGGAGGGGGTGAGCGCACCCGTGAGGTCGCTCATGACCGTCACGTCCTCGGGGCACATCTCGGCCGGGCTGAGCAGCACGGTCTCGTGCGGCTCGTGCACCGTGTCGCGCCAGGTCTCGTCACTGATGATGTGCAGCCCCTCGTCGATCGCGGCTTCGCATGCCTCGCGCACGATCTCCGGCGGGGCAACGGTGGCGGTGGGGTCGTCGGCCACCGACAGCAGGAGCAGCCGCGGGCGGCCGCCTTCCACGCGGATCCGGCGTACGGTCTCCAGCAGCGCGAAGGGGTCAGGCACGCCGCCGCACTCCGCC
The DNA here is from genome assembly GCF_040613325.1 of Streptomyces sp. NPDC006283. NCBI lineage: Bacteria > Bacillati > Actinomycetota > Actinomycetes > Kitasatosporales > Streptomycetaceae > Streptomyces > Streptomyces sp. NPDC006283. The sequence continues at coordinate 3,497 of NZ_JBEXRZ010000173.1, forward strand.
GGGACCGGCACGTGATAGGCGGGTCGGCCCAGCAGCCGGACCTGGGGCGTCCACCATGCGGGGCACGGGCGGGGCATGAGGACGTCGCCGTCGTACGCGCCGAGCAGCGCGAAGAGCAGGGTCTGGGCACCGGAGGCCGCGATCACCTCGCCGGGACGGCTGCGCAGTCCGCGCCGCCACCAGTACCCGCAGGCGGCCTCGCGCAGCGTCGGCCCGCCACCGGGGGGTTCGGTCGAAGCCTCGTCGGCGGCCGCCGCGACGACGGCAGCGAGCTCGGGCAGCACAGGCAGCCCCATGTCGGGTGCGGGCGGCCCGTAACGGACCGGCCCCCGGCCCTCCGGATCCGACCCCGCCATCCCGACCACCTCCGCCGCTCGCACCTCGATCGTCTGCCCGGACCACGAGCCCTTTATACGAAGGATCCGCCCTGCGCGCCGCGCGGGCGGCCCGTACGCCGTGAGGCACGACACCTGTGGAGGACGCCCTGCGTGGTGAGGGCGGTCGCGGGGTATTCGCGGAGCATGTCTGACGCGCACGCACAGGGAAAACAGTCGCTCCGGGCGCAGATCGCGGCCCTGCTCAGCGGGTGGGACCGGCGGATCCACCATGCGGTGGCGACGCGGGAGTGGCCGGGCGCGGAGCCCGTGCTGCCCCGGCTGAGCCGCAGCGCCAATCACGGGCTGCTCTGGTTCGGCACAGCCGCCGGGATCGCCGTGCTCGGCCGCGGCACCCGCTCGCGCCGCGCGGCGGTGCGGGGCGTCGCGTCCCTCGCCGTCGCCTCCGCGGTCATCAACACGGTGGGCAAGCGCTCGGTGCGCAGGTCGCGGCCGCTGCTCGACGCGGTTCCGGTGATACGGCAGCTGAAGCGGCAGCCGTTCACCACGTCGTTCCCCTCCGGGCACGCCGCGTCGGCAGCTGCGTTCGCGACCGGTGTCGCACTGGAGTCGAAGGGATGGGGTGCGGCCGTCGCGCCCGTCGCCGCGTCCGTCGCCTTCTCCCGCGTGTACACGGGCGTCCACTACCCGAGCGACGTGCTCGTCGGCACGGCGCTCGGGGTGGGCGCGGCGTTCGCGGTGCGCGGCGCGGTTCCCACGAGGTCGCAGCTGCCGGCGCCCGGCAGGCCGCACACCGACGCGCCTGCGCTGCCGGACGGCGAGGGCCTGGTCGTGGTCGTCAACAGGGAATCCGGGTCGGCCGAGATGGCGCCGCTGCTCCGGGACGCACTGCCGCTCGCCGAGGTGGTGGAGTGCGACCCGGCTGAACTGCACACCGAGCTGGAGAAGGCGGCCGGGCGCGGGCGGGCGCTGGGCATCCTCGGCGGTGACGGGACGATCAACCGGGCGGCGACGGTGGCCGCCGGGCTCGGCGTGCCGCTCGCGGTCTTCCCGGGAGGCACGCTCAACCATTTCGCGTACGACCTGGGCATCGAGTCCATCCAGGACACCTGCCGGGCGCTGGCGGCAGGCGACGCGGTCCGCGTCGACCTGGGACGGTTCACGCCGGGCCCGGACGGCAGCCCGGAGCCCGGCCACTTCCTCAACACGTTCAGCCTCGGTGTGTACCCGGACCTGGTGCGCATCAGGGAACGCTGGTCGCCTCGGATCGGCGGCTGGCCGGCCGGTGTGCTGGCGGCGGCGAGGGTGCTGCGCGGCCGGCATCCTCTGGAGGCGGTCGTTCAGGGCAAGCGGCGGCCGATGTGGCTGCTGTTCGCGGGCAACGGCATCTACAAGGGCGTCGGCCCGACACCCGGCCACCGCCACAACCTGGTGGACGGTCTGCTGGATGTCCGGGTGGTGCACGGCGGCCGCGCGCCGGGGTGGCGGCTGCTCGGCGCAGCCCTCGTCGGCAAGTTGAACCGCTCCCCCGTCCACGCCACCCGGCAGTTGCGGCAGCTGCGCATCGGCGGACTGGCCCCAGGGACGCTGCTGGCCTACGACGGCGAAGTGGCGCGGGCGCCGGAGGAGTTGGTCGTGGACAAGGTGATCGAGGCACTCACGGTCTACCGGCCACAGGAGCTGCTCTAGGGATCGCCGCCGGAGACTGACGGCTGCTCGCATGGTGAGATGCAAGTCTCGGAATACGAAACATCGGCGTACGGTGACGTTACTCGCCTCAGCAGAAGGAGACGTCATGCCGCAGGAGACCGCCGTCTACACCCACGGACACCACGAGTCCGTGCTGCGTTCGCACATCTGGCGCACCGCCGCGAACTCGGCGGCGTATCTGGTCGGCGAACTCACGTCCGGCCTGGACGTCCTGGACGTCGGCTGCGGTCCCGGCACCATCACCGCCGATCTCGCGGAGCTGGTGGCACCGGGCCGGGTCACGGCGGTCGACGCGGCAGAGGACGTACTGCGTCAGGCGCGTGCGTACGCGGACCGACGCGGGCTGGACAACGTCCGCTTCGCAGTCGCCGATGTCCACGCCCTGGACTTCCCGGACGACTCCTTCGACGTCGTCCACGCCCATCAGGTGCTCCAGCACGTCGGTGACCCGGTGCAGGCGCTGCGCGAGATGCGGCGGGTGTGCCGTCCCGGCGGGGTCGTCGCGGCGCGCGACAGCGACTACGGCTCTTTCGCCTGGTATCCGCAGCCACCGGCGCTGGACACATGGCTGGACTTGTACCGGCGCGTCGCCCGCGCCAACGGCGGCGAGCCCGACGCGGGCCGCAGGCTGCTGTCCTGGGCGCGGGCGGCCGGCTTCACCGACGTCACCTCCACCGCGGCCACATGGTGCTTCGCCACACCTGCCGACCGCACATGGTGGAGCGGCCTGTGGGCCGACCGCACGGTCGCGTCGGTGTACGCCGAACTCGCGGTCGAGGGAGGCCACACCACGCAGGAACAGCTGGACGAGGTCGCCGACACCTGGCGGGCGTGGGGCGAGCACGAGGACGCCTGGTTCATGGTTCCGCACGGCGAGGTGCTCTGCCGGGTGTGACCCGGCCCGGGGATCGACCGCCGGCCCGGGGATCAGGTCACCGACCGCCGATGCCGTCCGGCGCATGCGCCAACTACCCTCCTACCTATGGAGATCCTCGGAACCACACTGCGCATCTGCGTCGACGACCTGGACACCTCCGCCGTCTTCTACGAACGCCTCACCGGCGCCCCGCCGCTCCGCTTCGAGCGCGGAGGGGTCTCGGTGGCCGCTGTGGGCTGCTTCCTGCTGATGAGCGGTCCGGAATCAGAGCTGGAGATCCTCCGGAAGGTGTCGGCGACCATCGCCGTCAAGGACATCGAGGACGCCTGTGCGACGCTCACCGAGGTCGGCGCTCGCATCCTCGCCGGTCCGGTGGAGACTCCGGTGGGCCGCAACCTGATCGCCGTCCATCCCGACGGTTCCGTTTTCGAGTACGTCGACCGGAAGCCGGCCGTTTGACCGACTGCCGTCTCCCGCGGCGCTCCCGGCCCAGTCCTGCGGACGCATCCGGTCAGTCCTGCGGGCGCATCCTGTAGTCGTAGGCGTCCGGCAGCGGTTCGTCGGTGAGCTCGGCCCACACCTCGCCCAGGATCTCCGCTCCTTCGCGCAGATCCGCGACCTCAATGCCCTCGGCGAACAGCGCCCGGGCCTCTTCGGTGCGGTTCTCCGCGATGAGCAGGCGGGCGTCGAGCAGCCGGAACCGGCCGCGTCGGCGTACGGCGGGCAGCAGCCGGTCCCACACGCCGCGGGCCTCTGCGGCACGGCCGGCGTCGAGCAGGGCCTCGATGGCCTCGCGCCCCAGCGCGGCCATCGCGGCCGTCCATGCCTCGCCGTCGTCGCGGCGCTCCGCGCACAGGTCGTCGAAGGCCTCGGCGTAGCGTTCGGCGGCGCGCACCGTGTGCTCGCCGTGCTGGTCCGCGACGGCGAGGCAGCGCAGCAGCGGCCAGCGCGAGGGGGCGAGTCGCAGACCGCGCTCCCAGCTGCGGACCGCCTGCGCGAGGTCGCCCGCGTGCCACTGGGCGACACCGAGGTAGTACTCGGTCAGCGGCTCGGCGGGCGCCGTCTCCAGCATGTCGCGCCAGTGCTGTGCGACAAGCGAGGGGCCGGGCGGCACGACCTTGCGCGGCGCGGGAAGGAGGCCCGTCGCCAGCAACTGACGCCAGGGCGCCTGCTCTTCACCAAGGGTTTCCGCTTCGAAGGGGGTGCCGGGCAGCTTGTACCCGGCCCGCAGCGCTTCGAGGGCTCCCCACCCGGAGCCGGTGGCGAGCCGCTCCCCGGGCTCGGCGTCCGCGAACGGCAGCCACGCTTCGTAGGCGGCGTCCACATTCGCGCGGGGCAGGGCGCCGGCCAGCCGGGTCTCAGCCTCGGCCAGCGCCGCGTGCCAGTCGTCGCCGTGCACGACGGCCGGGTCGGCGGCCAGCGGACCGTACGCCTCGAGCCAGCTGAACTCCCCCTCGGCGTCGAGGCGTACGTGTTCGAGCTGGGTGCGGGCGAGGCCGGCCTGAATCTCGGCGTAACCGGGGGTGCCCGGCTCAGTGAGCCACTGCTGCCAGCGCCGTCCGCCGCGGCCCGATCCCCACAGGAACAGCTTGCGGCCGCGCAGCGTGTCCGTGGACGTCTGCACGAGCCCGTTTCCCTCCGCGTCGAGCGCGGCGATCCACTTCCGGGCTCCGACGGGCACGTCGTAGAAATAGTCGGCCGGGTATTCGCCGCGCAGTGGGTAGCTGCGGTCCACCCCGCCGTGGACGGGCACCGGAACGCGGCGCAGGCTGCGTTCGTAGCCGAAGTGGAACGCGTCGTCGGCGGGCGCGAGCACCCGCGTGGTCCCGTGCTCCTCGACGGCGATGTTGGACCACCAGTAGACGGGTGCCGGACGCCCGTGCGGATTGCGGATCCGTACGCCGACATGGAGGAAGTCGGACTCGGCGGGCAGCCACAGGTCGACCTGGAACGGCAGGTCCCGCAGCCGTTCCCACTCCCACAGGCGCACCATCACGCCGCCGTCGGGTGCGGGCACGAGCGCGGCGTGCAGCGGTGCGCAGGCGAGGGTGGTGTGGCCGGTGGCTCCGATGTTCCACTCGATGCCGCCGGAGAACCAGGCGCCGTTGAGCGCGAAGTCGGCGGGCTGGAGGACGGGGTTGCGGTAGAGCAGTTCGCGGCTGGTCGGTTTGTGGTGCAGGGAGTGGATCCGGCCGCCGAGGCCGGGCAGCACCGTGGCGCGCAGCCGTTCGTTCTCGATCACGAGGGCGTCGAAGTCGGTCGGGGTGCGCTCGCGCCCGTATCCGTCGAGCAGCTGCACCGGAAGCACCGTGCGCAGCGGCTCGTAGCCGATCTGGCGTGCCATGTCCCTCGGCAGGTCCTGCTTCGCACGTTCGTCGAGGGTGTGCGTCTCGTCGAGGGGACGCAGCGCGGGCAGTGGGTTCGGCGCGCCCAGCGGGGCGGCGGGCAGGGTCAGTACGGTACGGCGCACAGTGGTGGCCAAGGCAACCTCGCTTCGCTCGCGCGGGCGGTCGGTACCCGGTCCGGCCGACGCGTCCCGTCGACCATCGAAGCGCCAAGTGCCCGCGCGGGCCAGGGGCTTCGCACGTCAGGCTTCGGCAAAGGCCGTCCCGCAGGAGCCGGCGCCGCTGGGAGCGAGGCGATATCCGGTGGGCACCGTACGCCGGCCGCCGTAGTGTCGGTCGTCGACATGGTGACGACAAAAACGGCGGCGGAGATGAGCACACAGCACACGTACAGGGTGATCGTGCGCGGCACCTGGGACGGGCTGACCGACGAGGGGCGCGCGGCGCTGCTCGCGCAGGTGGAGGAGCACGGGCTCGCGCAGATGCGGTTCACGGAGGAGGGCTCGCTCACCTACGACAGCCGGCTCAAGCACTTCTCGTACCGCTTCGTCGTCGTCTCGGACGCGGCGGACGGCGAGGAGATGGCCGCGGCGGTCGCCGAGGACCGTGCGGAGAGGGCACTGGCGGCGCTCGGGCACGGCTACCGCGATCTGAAGTCGACGGCGACGGACATGGACACCATGAAGATCAACTACAAGGGTCGTCGCTGACCGGCCCGGTCGGTCATCTCCCGGGTGATCGCCCAGCGCTCGTGGTCGCGCCATGCGCCGTCGATGTACAGGAAGTCGGGCGAGTAGCCCTCGAGCCGGAAGCCGGCCGCGCGTACGAGCCCGATGGAGGCCGCGTTGCGGGGCTGGATGTTGGCCTCCAGCCGGTGCAGGCCGAGGCCCGTCGGCGCGAAGGCATGGGCGATCAGCAGCCGCAGGCCCTCGCCCATCAGCCCGCGTCCGATGGCGTGGGCGAAGGCTCCGTACCCGATGGCGCCGCTGAGGAAGGCGCCCTCGACGATGTTGTTGACGTTGATGAACCCCGCGATCCTGCCGCCGGAGCGCTCGCAGACGAGGAAGCCGGCCTTGGCGGGGTCGTCGATGAGCCGCTGTGCGTAGACGGCGTAGTCCTTTTCGGTGAGCGGCGGGAACAGCCACGGGCGGTGGTGCGCGGTGCTTCGCCGGGCGTGCGCGGTGAATTCCGCGCCGTCCTCGTAGGTGTAGGGGCGTAGCCCGACGCGTTCGCCGGTCACAAGGCAGGGGGTGGCCGTTCCGGACATCCCGCCAGCCTAGGGCTTCAGGGGGGCGGTCGCATCCGACCGACAGCCCCCAGCTTGTCAGACAAGTATCGGCCGCTTACGGTGCTGGTCAATGAGCCGAGGAGAGCCAGTGGCAGCAGTCAGCGGGCAGCAGCGCCGACCGGTCGTCGTTCTGTACGAGCGGATCGCGGACGCCATCCGCGACGGCGTCTACCCGCCGGGCTCCACCCTGCCCTCGGAGCCCCGGCTCGCCTCCGAACTGGGAGTCAGCCGCCCCGCGCTGCGCGAGGCGCTGCTGCTGCTCCAGGAGGACGGACTGCTGTCGGTGCGCCGCGGCGTCGGCCGGACGGTCAACGACCGTCCGCTGCGGCGCGGCTACGAGCACATCCAGCCGCTGGAGCACCTGCTGTCCACCGGGGCACCGCTGCGCGTGCGACCGCTGCTGCGCACGACGGAGGAACCTACGGACTTCACCACCCAGCACCTGCTCGCCGCGGCCGGCGCCGAGCTGCGGTTCTGGGAGTCGCTGCTGACGGGCGACGGCTCGGCGGCGCTCAGCCATGAGTGGGCGGCCGCGGAGGAGACCCTGGAGGCGGTCCACCCGTCCTTCGCCGGTTCCCTGAGGGTGGCGCCGCCCGCCGCGTCGATGCTCTCGGTCCTGACCGCCGCCTCCCGGGGCGTGCCCCTGACCGCGCACAGCGGCATCAGCGCGACGCTGCTGGGGCGCCGCCGCGGAGAGCAACTGGGCCGGGCGGCGGACACACCGGCGGTGCTGGTGACGCAGGTGGTGCGCGTCGGGGAGACGCCGGTGCTGGCGGCGAAGCACATGCTGCCGACGGGAGTGGCGGCGCTCCCGGTGCTGTCGCACTGACGAGGCGGGGCGCCGCGCGGCCGGGGCCCGGCCAAGGCAGCACCCCCGGCGCGGGGGACGTCCCCTTGCCGTACACTCCCCGGATGCACTTGTCTGACATCCTGCGCGCCCCCAAGGTCGTCCTGCATGACCACCTCGACGGCGGTCTGCGCCCCGCCACCATCATCGAGCTCGCCCGTGAGTGCGGCTATCAGGGACTGCCCACCGAGGACGCGGACGCGCTCGCGGTGTGGTTCCGGGACGCCGCGGACTCCGGGTCGCTGGAGCGGTACCTGGAGACCTTCGCGCACACGTGTGCCGTGATGCAGACCCGTGAGGCCCTCGAGCGCATCGCCGCCGAGTGCGCGGAGGACCTGGCGGCCGACGGGGTCGTGTACGCCGAGGTGCGGTACGCGCCCGAGCAGCACCAGGAGCGCGGCCTCACCCTGGACGAGGTCGTGGACGCGGTCAACGCGGGCCTGCGCGAGGGCGAGCGGCGCGCCGGCGGGCGAATCACCGTGCGTGCGCTGCTCACCGGCATGCGGCACACCGAACGCTCCCTCGAGATAGCCGAGTTGACGGTGGCGCACCGTGAGCGCGGGGTCGCCGGGTTCGACATCGCGGGCGGCGAGATCGGCAACCCGCCGGCCCGTCACCTGGCCGCCTTCCGGCACCTCAGGCGTCACAACTGCCACTTCACGATCCACGCCGGCGAGGCGGTCGGCGCCGAGTCGATCCACGAGGCCGTCCAGGTCTGCGGCGCCGAGCGCATCGGCCACGGCGTCCGTATCACGGACGACATCCAGGTCCACGACGACGGCACGGCGACCCTCGGCCACCTCGCCTCGTACGTGCGCGACAACCGCATCGCCCTGGAGGTCTGTCCGACCTCCAACCTCCAGACGGGCGCGGCGAAGTCGTACGACACGCACCCCGTGGACCTGCTGCGCCGGCTCGGCTTCCGCGTCACGCTCAACACCGACAACCGCCTGGTCTCCGGGACCACCATGAGCCAGGAGTTCGCGCACATGGTGGACGCCTTCGGCTACGGATCCGAGGTGTTCGAGGAGTTCACGGTCGCGGCCGCGAAGTCTGCCTTCCTGCCCCTGCCGGAGCGCCAGCGCCTGATCGACGAGGTGATCCGCCCGGGCTTTGCGGCCCTGCGCGGCTGACCGCCGTCGCCCTCGGACGTCCGCGCAGGCCGCTCCGTCGGTCCCGACAGCCGGGGGGCTGCCGGGGCTGCCGGGGCGGCCTGGCCGTCGGCAGGCCGGGCGGTGCACCCGGCGCGACAATGAGGTCATGGCACACAGCGCCTCCTCAAGGAGCGATGCGCCGACCCTGGGCGCCTCACGCTACGGCGAGCAGGTTTTCCGCCCCCAGGACCAGGGCGAGGCCGATCGGATCGACCTCGGGGCGCTCGCCTACGACGCCACGACCATGGCCCGGCTGCGCGAGCTGGGGGCCGGTCCGGGATGGCGCTGTCTGGACGTCGGTGCCGGCACGGGCACCGTGGCCCGGGCGCTGCTGGAGGTGGGGGCGGACGAGGTGGTGGCCGCGGACCGGGACGTACGGTTCCTGGCCGCCGACCCTCCCCCCGGCCTGACCGTGCTCGAAGCGGACATCACCACGGACGGCTTCGCACCCGGAACCTTCGACCTCGTGCATGCCCGGTTCGTCCTCATGCATCTGCCTGACCCCGGCCGTATGGTCGCCAGGCTGGCACGGATGCTCGCGCCGCAAGGAGTCCTGGTGGTCTCCGACGCGGTGGACCTGACGACAGCCGACGCCCCCGACAGCTCGTTCACGTCCGCCATGCGCGCCATGTGGCAGGGCCTGCACGACACCATCGGCACCGACGTCACCTGGGTGCCCGGCTGCCCGCGACTGCTGGAGGCGGCCTCGCTGGAGTCTGTCACGGCGGAGATCCACGTACCGCCGCTCCAGCCCGACAGCGCCATCAGCCGGTTCTGGGCCGAGACCTGGGACCGGGCCCGTGCGTCGATGATCGCGACGGGACTGGTGGACGACAGCACGATCGACGACGCCGTGCGCTGCCTCGACGCACCCGGCTTCTGCGGCCATTCGCCCGGCATGCTCACCGCCTGGGGGCACCGGCCGGAAGCCCGGCCATGACGTCTCTGCGCCCGCGCCGCGCCATCAGGTCGAAAGCGCACCGGCCACAGCCGTCACACGGGTGAGGCTGCGACGTCCGCCCCCGCCGGCGACGGCCCGGCGGCGCCGTCCGGGCCGTCGCCCCGGCCCGCGACTGCGGCACGGAACGTCCGCCGGTAGGCGGCGGGGGAGACGCCGACGACGTCACGCATGTGCTGACGCAGGGAGTTGGCACTGCCGAATCCCGCCCGGTCGGCGACGAGATCGATGGACAGATCGCTGGTCTCCAGCAGCTGCTTGGCCACCTCCACCCGCTGGCCGACGAGCCACTGGCCGGGCGTGACGCCCGCCTCGTCGCGGAACCGGCGGGTGAAGGTCCGCACGCTCATCCGCGCGTGCTCGGCCAGCTCCCCCAGCGTCAGCGGCCGGTCCAGACGCTCCAGCGCCCAGGCACGGGTGGGGGCGGTGGTGGAGGCCGCCGGGGAGGGCACGGGACGCTCGATGTACTGCGCCTGGCCGCCGTCCCGCCACGGCGGGACGATGCAGCGCCGGGCCACCTGGTTGGCGAGGGCACTGCCGTGATCGCGCCGCACCAGGTGCAGGCACACGTCGACGCCGGCAGCCGCACCCGCCGAGGTGAGCAGATCACCGTCGTCGACGAAGAGGACGTCCTCGTCGAAGCGCACCTGAGGAAAGAGCCGGCGGAAGTGCCCGGCCTCCGCCCAGTGCGTGGTGGCGGGGCGGCCGTCGAGGAGCCCGGCCGCCGCGAGCACGAAAGCGCCCGTGCAGATGGACACCGTGCGGGTGCCCGTCCGGATCCGGGCGAGGGCCGCGGCCAGCTGTTCGGGCAGCACACCGTCTTCGCCGACCGTTCCCAGCCGGTGCGTCGGAGCGATGACCACGGTGTCCGCCTGTTCCAGGGCCTCGGGGCCGTGCTCCACCTCGATGCGGAAGCCCGCCTCGGTGCGCACCGACCGCCCGTCGGGGGTGCAGACGACCACCTCGTACAGCGCCTGACCGTCTTGTGAGCGGGCGGTGCCGAAGATGCGGGCGGGGATGCCCAGCTCGAAGGTCATGACCCCGTCGAGGGCGAGAACCGCGACGCGGTGCGGGTCGGGACCGGGAGGGACGACGCACCCGTCCTGCACGGTCCATTCGGCGACCTGGTTCGAATCCTTCACCACTGCCATGGCCAGATTCTGTCACATCATGGCCATCGGGCCAGTTCTCCGTCCGCAGGACAGCACCGAAGGTGGTTGGCGTACCAAGAAACGGAAGGACTTCCATGAACGACATCTCGATGCGCGCGATCACTCCCGTCTCCTGGGGCGGCCCGGAGGTGCTCACCACCGCCGAGCTCCCCCGCCCCGTGCCGGGACCGACGGAGATCCTCGTCAAGGTCCGCGCGGCGGGCGTCAATCCCATCGACTGGAAGACGCGGTCCACCGGCGGCTTCGGGATGCACGGCGAGCCGCCGGTGCTGGGATACGACGTGTCGGGTGTGGTCGAAGCCGTCGGCCTCGGTGTGACGCTGTACCGGCCGGGCGACGAGGTGTTCGGCATGCCGGAATTCCCGCGCCAGGCCGGCGGCTACGCACAGTACGTCACCGGACCGGCACGGCACTTTGCCCCCAAGCCCGCACACCTCACGCATGTGGAGGCCGCCGCGCTGCCGCTGGCCGGCCTCACCGCGTGGCAGGCCCTGGTGGAAACAGCGGGTCTCGACGCAGGTCAGCGGGTCCTGATCCACGCCGGCGCGGGCGGTGTCGGGCATCTCGCGGTGCAGATCGCCGCAGCCCGCGACGCGTTCGTCATCGCGACAGCGAGGGAGGACAAACACGCGCTGCTGAGGGAACTGGGCGCCGACGAAGTGATCGACTACACGCGCGAGGACTTCGCCGAACGGCTCGGGCGGAGCGTCGACGTGGTCCTGGACTCCGTCGGCGGCGACTACGGTGCCCGCTCGCTCGAGGTGCTGCTCGCCGGCGGCATCCTCGTGACCCTGCCCTCCCCCGACGACGTGCCCGCCGCCGAGGAGGCCGGCGCGCACGGCATCCGGACCGGATTCACGCTGGTGGAACCCGACTCCACGGGGATGCGCGCGCTCGCCCGGCTGGCCGAGGAGGGCAGGCTGCGGCCCGTCGTCGAGACGGTGCTGCCGCTGGAACGCGCGGCCGACGCCCACCGGCTGGGCGAGACCGGCCGCACACGGGGCAAGATCGTGCTCTCGGTGACGACGGACTGAGCGAACAGCCGGCACGCGCCCGCCCGCACCGGGCGGGCGACCGGAGACGGGCCGGC
>NZ_JBEXRZ010000174.1:0-15260 GCF_040613325.1 Streptomyces sp. NPDC006283
GGCCTGTCCCGGCCGGGCGTTCGCGTCTCGCGCCCGCCACCCGCAAGCAAGAGCCCCGGCTCTGCTCCGCGTCCGGCGTCCCGGCGCTGTTGCGGCTCTGTTTCGCGATGCGGACCCGGCTGTCTGATGCACCCCTGTTGTATCTATGCTGTGCTCATGCCTGCCGCGCCCGTGAAACAGCCGCCTGCCGCCGAACGCGTCTACACCCACATCAAGCAGGCAGTCCTCGACCGCCGCTACGAGGGAGGCACCCTCCTCACCGAGGGCGAACTCGCCGACGCCGTAGGCGTGTCCAGGACGCCCGTACGGGAAGCACTGCTCAAGCTCGAGGTCGAAGGGCTCATCAGGCTCTACCCCAAGAAGGGCGCCCTCGTTCTCGCCGTGTCCGCGCAGGAGATCCGCGACGTCGTCGAAACCCGGCTGCTCGTCGAGGAGTTCGCGGTACGCAAGGCCGTCCCCGCGCCCGCCGCGCTCGTCGCGCGCCTCGAGGAACTGCTCGCGGAGCAGAAGCGGCACGCTGCCGCGGGCGACCTCGCCGCCTTCGCCGTCAGCGACCGCTGCTTCCACGCGGAGATCGTCAAGCACGCCGGCAACGAGATCCTCTCCAGGCTCTACGACCAGCTGCGCGACCGTCAGCTGCGCATGGGCGTCGCCATGATGCAGGCGCTTCCCGACCGCATCACCCGCAACCACGACGAGCACTCCGAGATCCTCGACCGGATCAGGGCCGGCGACGCGGACGGCGCGGCCGCCTGTGTGCGCGGCCACCTCGGCAGGGTCGAGGTGCTCGTCCGGGGTGAGGCCCGGTGAGCGGCTCAGCGGCTGCGGTCTCCCTGCCCGGTGATCCCCCCGGCGGCCGCCGCGCCGCCGCGGTGTGGGGCATCGGCGTCGCCGTCTACTTCGTGGCCGTCATCTTCCGTACCAGCCTGGGCGTCGCCGGCCTCGACGCCGCCGACCGTTTCGGCGTCAACGCCTCTGCCCTGTCCACCTTCTCCATCCTCCAACTGCTGGTCTACGCGGGCATGCAGATACCCGTCGGCCTGATGGTCGACCGGCTGGGCGCCAAGAAGGTGCTCACCATCGGCGTGGTGCTGTTCACCGTGGGCCAGTTGGGGTTCGCCCTCTCCCCCTCGTACGGGACGGCGCTCGCCTCGCGCGCGCTGCTCGGCTGCGGCGACGCCATGACCTTCATCAGCGTGCTGCGCCTGGGGTCACGCTGGTTCCCCGCGCGGCGCGGGCCGCTCATCGGGCAGGTCGCCGCACTGTTCGGAATGGCGGGCAACCTCGTCTCCACCCTCGTCATCGCCCGGATGCTGCACACGGTGGGCTGGACCGCCACCTTCGTGGGCAGTGCGATGGCGGGCGTCGTCGTGCTCGTGCTGCTCTCGCTCTTCCTCTCCGACCACCCGGAGGGCCACGAACCACCGCCCGCGCAGCATGCGGGACCGGCCTTCGTACGCAAGCAGATCGCCGAGTCGTGGCGCGAACCCGGCACACGGCTCGGCATGTGGGTCCACTTCACGACCCAGTTCCCCGCCATGGTGTTCCTGCTCCTGTGGGGCATGCCGTTCCTCGTGGAGGCCCAGGGGCTCACCCGGGAGGCCGCGGGCGGTCTGCTGACGCTGGTGGTGCTCTCCAACATGCTGGTGGGTCTGGTGTACGGGCAGGTGATTGCCCGCCACCATGCGGCAAGGGTGCCACTGGCCCTGGGTACGGTCGGAGCGACCGCGACCCTATGGGCGGTCACCCTTGCTTATCCGGGCGAACAGGCCCCCATGTGGCTGCTGATCACACTGTGCACCGTCCTCGGGGCGTGCGGGCCCGCGTCGATGATCGGCTTCGACTTCGCTCGTCCGGCCAATCCGCCGGAGCGGCAGGGAACGGCCTCCGGAATCGTCAACATGGGCGGATTCGTCGCGTCGATGACGACATTGCTCGCGGTGGGTGTCCTGCTGGACGCCACGGGCGACAACTACCGCATCGCCTTCGCGTCGGTCTTCGTGCTGGAGGCGCTCGGGATCACCCAGATCCTGCGGCTGCGCGCCCGCGCGGCCAGGCGCGAGCGGGAACGGCTCGTCGCGAGCCGGGTGGAGGCCGTGCACGTCCCGGCATGACGACCGGCACCCGAACCCGTGGCGCCGGCGCCCGCGGCCAAGAAGGCGCCCGCGGCACCGGCGGCCTTCGGCGCAAGGGCCCAGGGCCGCCGTGTGTGTCCGCTCGCCGTCGCCTGCGGAGTCCCGCCTGCGGAGTCCCGCCTACGGAGTCACCGCGAACTCGCGCAGGATCGCCGCCGCGAGCTCGGTGTCCCCGTCCACCTTGATGCGGTCCGCCACGGCGGCTGGCCTGACGCGACCGCAGGCCAGTCGGTAGTAGGTCTCCCAGTCCAGGCTCAGAGTCACCAGCGGGCCCAGCGAGGGCGAGCCGTCGATGGAGCCACGGCCGTCGGCGTCGACCCGCACGGTCCGCAGGAACTCGACCGGGCCGTGCACGTCGAAGACGACGGCCGAATTCGCGGGTGCCCCCGCGTCCTTGGCGACCACCTTGGGCAGACCGGCGAGCAGCACGTCCCGAGTGACGTACGCGCCGGGGGAGTCGAGATTGCCCGGCTTGTTCAAGGCGGTCCGCAGATCCTGTTCGTGCACCCAGGTGTCGAACGCCCGCATCCGGTAAGCGACTTCGACCGTCTGCTCGGCGCCGAGCGGGGCGCGGACCAGCGTGTCCGGGCTGCGGTTCTCGTTGCGCAGCTGGCGGGCCCGGCGAATCATCGTGTACTCGAGCTCGGAGGTCATCTCCGGCGCCGTGTGGTGCCGGCGCACATCGACCTGCATCTCCATGTAGCGGGCGAACTCGCTCCGCACATGGTAGAGATCGCGCGGCAGCGAGTGGATGGGCCGGGGGTCGCCGAGCATCTCGCATTCCAGGCCGATGACATGGGAGACGATGTCACGCACCGACCAGCCCGGACACGGCGTGGCACGGTTCCATTCGCCCTCGACGAGCGGCTGCACCAGCTCCGCTATCGATTCGACGGCATGGGTCCAGGCATCGGCGTAGGTCTGGAGGCTGGGATGGACGGTCACGGGACCCCTCGGCGGTCGTACGCGGACAAACTGGACTGGCAGCGCTGTGGGGGTCCGGGGGTGGCCCCCGGATGAGCACAGTACGCTGCCCGAAGGCACCCCGGCAGTGCTTTCGTGTGACGATCGTAGGCCCGTGTTGACGGCTCGAATGCCAGGACGGTGGTAGTGTGCGCGCCTCCCTCATCCAGATCGCAGTAGAACCGGACGAATCGGTCGATTCCCGTAGGCGGCGTGTGGCCTCGATGGTGCGGGAACAGCAGGGCGCCGAACTGGTGATCCTCCCCGAGCTGTGGCCTGTGGGAGCCTTCGCCTACCAGCAGTTCGAGCCGGAGGCGGAATCCCCGACCGGGCCCACGTACGAGGCCATGGCCAAGGCCGCGAGCGACGCCGGTGTCTGGCTGCACGCCGGCTCCGTCGTCGAGAAGGCCGCCGACGGCACCCTCTACAACACCGCCCTGGTCATCTCCCCCGCAGGCGAACTCGCCGCGACCTACCGCAAGATCCACCGCTTCGGGTTCGACAAGGGCGAAGCCGTGATGATGGGCGCCGGCGAGGACCTCGTGACCGTCCCCCTGCCGGACCTCACCATCGGCCTCGCCACCTGCTACGACCTCCGCTTCCCCGAGCTCTTCCGCGGCCTGGTGGACGGCGGCGCCCAGGCGCTCGTCGTCCCCGCCGGCTGGCCGGCCCGCCGCCGCGAGCACTGGACCCTGCTCGCCCGCGCCCGCGCCGTGGAGAACCAGGCGTACGTCCTGGCCTGCGGCACCGCGGGCACGCACGCCGACGTGGAACAGGCCGGCCACAGCATCGTCGTCGACCCCTGGGGCGAGGTGCTCGCGGAGGCGGGCGCCGGCGAGGAGGTCATCACCGTGGACCTCGACCCGGCGAAGGTCGCCTCCACCCGCGAGGTCTTCCCGGCTCTCAAGGACCGCCGCCTGGGCCTCCCGACGCCGCGCTGAGTCCCGGGCGACCGGCCCGCGCCCACCACGGGGGCGGGCCTCGGGCCGCCGGTCAGCCGGGCTCCCGCTCCTTCTCCGCCATCCGGATCACGCACACCGCCACCGCGATGAGCAGCGCCGCGTCCGCGTCCTGACGCACCACATCGACCCCGTACGAGTCCCTCAGCGTCAGCCACCGCCGCGAGATGTGCGCCAGCAGCTCCCCGTCGTACTCCACGGCGAACTCCCGGTCCAGGATCCGTCCGCTGACATCGAGCTCGGTCCCCTCGACGAGGTCCACCCGGTAGTGGTTGCGCAGCAGCGACAGACGCTTCCTGCGGACCGTGGCGAGCATCTCCCCGTCGCGTTCGATCGTCATGGTGTCCCGCAGGGCGAACATCTTCTGGCGCAAAGTGATCAGCACCCGCCCGTCCCGGTCCTTGATCTCGAGCGTGTCCCGAAGCCGCAGCGCCTTCCCGTCGACCAGAAAGGCGTGACGACCGTTCTCGTCCTCGATCCAGTAGTCGTCGCCGATCGCGAAGATCTTGTCCCGCACCAGGTATTTCATGGCGGAATGCGTACCCCTGCGGATTGCGGCCCCACACCGGCCGGGCAGGCAGTGCACTCTCGCCGCCTCGGCCGTACGCGTGTGATCCGGCGTTCGCACACGGATGGCAAGCTTGAACCATGAACGATGCCGCCCCGGCGCCCACCCCCGCGCCCCGCCGCCGTGCCCGTGTCCGTGCCCCCGAGCTGATCGGCAAGGGCGGATGGCTGAACACCGGGGGCAAGGAACTCACCCTCGCCGACCTGCGCGGCAAGTGCGTGATCGTCGATTTCTGGACCTTCTGCTGCATCAATTGCCTGCATGTCCTCGACGAGCTGCGCGAGCTCGAGGAGAAGCACCGCGACACCGTGGTCATCATCGGGGTCCACTCGCCGAAGTTCGTGCACGAGGCCGAGCACCAGGCGGTCGTCGACGCCGTCGAGCGCTACCAGGTGCACCACCCCGTGCTCGACGACCCCGAGCTCACCACCTGGAAGCAGTACGCCGTGCGGGCGTGGCCGACGCTCGTCGTCATCGACCCCGAGGGGTACGTCGTCGCCCAGCACGCGGGCGAGGGGCACGCCCACGCCATCGAGAAGCTGGTCGAGGAACTGGAGGCCGAGCACGCGGCCAAGGGCACACTGCGTCGCGGAGACGGCCCGTACGTGCCGCCGGAGCCGGTCGCCACCGATCTGCGTTTCCCCGGGAAGGCCGTGGTGCTGCCCTCCGGGAACCTCCTCGTCTCCGACTCCACCCGGCATCAGCTGGTCGAGCTGGAGGAGGACGGCGAGAGCGTGGTGCGCCGGATCGGGGGCGACGGGGAGTTCAACGAGCCGCAGGGGCTCGCCCTGCTGCCCGACGGCCGTGTCGCCGTCGCCGACACCGTCAACCACGCCATCCGCGCCTACGACCCGGAAACCGGCGCCGTCGA
Organism: Streptomyces sp. NPDC006283; assembly: GCF_040613325.1. Taxonomy (NCBI): domain Bacteria; kingdom Bacillati; phylum Actinomycetota; class Actinomycetes; order Kitasatosporales; family Streptomycetaceae; genus Streptomyces; species Streptomyces sp. NPDC006283. Next base: position 5,497 of record NZ_JBEXRZ010000174.1, read on the forward strand.
ACTGCTCGCCGGGACGGGCAGGCAGTGGTGGCAGGGCTCGCCCACCTCCGGGCCCGCCCTCGAGGTGTCCCTCTCCTCGCCGTGGGACGTGGCCTGGTGGCAGGGCAGGCTGTGGATCGCCATGGCCGGGGTGCACCAGCTGTGGACGTACGACCTAAAGGACGGGACCGTGCAGGTCGCCGCGGGTACGACGAACGAGGGGCTGGTCGACGGGCCGGCGGCCGAGGCCTGGTTCGCGCAGCCGTCCGGTCTCGCGGCCACGGAGGACCGGCTGTGGATCGCCGACTCCGAGACGTCGGCGCTGCGCTGGATCGACCGGGAGTCGGTCGTCCACACGGCGGTCGGCACCGGTCTCTTCGACTTCGGGCACCGCGACGGCGACGCCGGACAGGCACTGCTCCAGCATCCCCTGGGTGTCACGGCGCTGCCCGACGGGTCCGTCGCCGTCAGCGACACGTACAACCACGCCCTGCGCCGCTTCGACCCGTCGAGCGGTGAGGTGACGACGCTCGCCACGGACCTGCGCGAGCCCAGCGGGGCCGTGCTGGTCGGCGAGGACATCGTGGTCGTGGAGTCGGCACGGCACCGGCTGACCCGGCTGCGGCTGCCCGAGGAGGCGGTGCGCGTCGAGGCCGTCGCCCACCGCACGCAGCGCGCAGCCACCGACGTGGCACCGGGAGCCCTCCGGCTGGACGTGGTCTTCGAGGCCCCGGCCGGTCAGAAGCTGGACACCCGCTACGGCCCCTCGACCCGGCTGCTGGTCTCCGCCACCCCGCCGGAACTGCTGCGGGCGGGCGACGGCGCGGGCACGGACCTGAGCCGGGAGCTGGAGATCGACCCGGCGGTCCACGAGGGCGTGCTGCACGTCTCCGCGATGGCGGCGTCCTGCGACGACGACCCCGAGAACGAGTACCCGGCCTGCCACGTGCACCAGCAGGACTGGGGTGTGCCGGTCAAGGTCACCGAGGGCGGCGCGGCCCGGTTGCCGCTGGTCCTCGCCGGTATGGACCGGGCACAGTAGTCGGGCGCTGGGCGGCCGGTTACGGATCACCGGCCGCCCATGGCGCTCAGCCCCGCAGGAACGCGGTCAGTGCGTTCGCGAGCAGGTAGGGGTCGTCGGCTCCGCACAGCTCGCGTGCGCTGTGCATCGACAGGATCGCCACGCCGACGTCGACCGTGTGGATGCCGTGCCGCGCGGCGGTGATGGGACCGATGGTCGTGCCGCAGGGCATGGCGTTGTTCGACACGAACGTCTGCCACGGCACGCCGGCCTTCTCGCAGGCCGCGGCGAACACGGCCCTGCCCTGGCCGTCGGTGGCGTAACGCTGGTTGACGTTGACCTTGAGGATCGGGCCGCCGTTGGCGCGCGGGTGGTGCGTCGGGTCGTGGCGCTCGCTGTAGTTCGGGTGCACGGCGTGGCCGGTGTCGGAGGAGAGACAGATGGTGCCGGCGAAGGCGCGGGCGCGGTCCTCGAAGCTGCCGCCGCGCGCGAACACGGAGCGCTCCAGGACGGAGCCGAGCAGCGGGCCGTCGGCGCCGGTGTCCGACTGGGAGCCGTTCTCCTCGTGGTCGAAGGCGGCGAGCACCGGGATGAAGGGCAGCTCGGCGGAGGCGGAGACCGCGGCCAGTGCGGCGGTGCCCGCGTGCACGGACAGCAGGTTGTCCATCCGCGGACCGGCCACCAGCTCGCGGTCACGCCCGAGGTAGGAGGGCGGCTCGATCGAGTGGGGCATCAGGTCCCAGCCGCTGACCTGCCCCTCTTCGATGCCCGTCTCCTGCTCCAGGAAGCGGATCAGGTCGCCTTCCCCGACGTCGCCGAGTCCCCAGATCGGCTGCATGTGGCGCTGCCGGTCGAGCTTGAGGCCGTCGGTGTTGACGGAGCGGTCGAGGTGGACGGCGAGCTGCGGTACGCGCAGCAGTGCCCGGTCGATGTTCACCAGGCGGTGGGAGCCGTCGCGCAGGGTGAGCCGGCCGGCAAGCCCCAGATCGCGGTCGAGCCACGTGTTGAGGAGGGTGCCGCCGTAGACCTCGACGGCGATCTGCCGCCAGCCGTGGGCACCCGTGTCGGGCAGGGGCTTCACCCGCAGGTTCGGCGAGTCCGTGTGGGCGCCGACGATACGGAACGGGGTGTGGGCCGCGGCGCCTTCCGGCACGTACCAGGCGATGAGCGCGCCGCCGCGCAGTACGTACTTGCCGCCCGTGGTCGCGTCCCAGGCGTCCGTTTCCAGAACCTGCCGGAAGCCGGCCTTCTCGAGCCGCTCGGCCGCTGCCGCGACCGCGTGGTACGGCGAGGGCGCGGCCGTGAGGAAGGTCATGAGGTCGTCGGTGTGGCCGCGATCGAATCGGGCAGGTTCGCTGCTCATGGAGTTCACCTTAACGAGGGGTATTGGTGGCCCGGTTGTCGATCCGCGACACCCCGTCCACGGCGTGCGGGCCGTGGCCGGAAACGGCCCTGTCGTCCGGCCGGGCAGAGGCCAGCGTACCGAGGTGACGCGACAGGGCCGCCGCCCGAACGAGTCGGACGGCGGCCCTGGGGCTGACGGAGCGGGTGGGCTAGAACGCGGCCTCGTCCAGGTCCATCAGCGAATTGTCGACGGTCTCGGCGAGCGCGCGCTCGACGGAGACGCCCGGCAGGACGTTGGCGGCGAAGAACTTCGCTGCCGCGATCTTGCCCTGGTAGAACGGCACGTCCTTGGCGGAGGCGGTCTCGAGCTTCTCGGCGGCCACGGCCGCGCCGCGCAGCAGGAGGTAGGCGACGACGACGTCACCGGAGGCCATCAGCAGGCGGGTGGTGTTGAGGCCGACCTTGTAGATGTTCCTGACGTCGTCGCCGGTGGCGATGAGGTCGCCCGTCATCGTGCCGACGATGGCCTCGAGGTCGACGGCGGCCTTGGCGAGCGCGTCGCGGGCAGCGGCCAGCTCCTCGCCGCCGGTGCCGACGGCCAGGAACTTCTTGATCTCCTCGGAGAGGGCGTTGAGCGCCTGGCCCTGGTCGCGGACGATCTTCCGGAAGAAGTAGTCCTGGCCCTGGATGGCGGTGGTGCCCTCGTAGAGGGTGTCGATCTTGGCGTCGCGGATGTACTGCTCGATCGGGTACTCCTGCAGGTAGCCGGAGCCGCCGAAGGTCTGCAGGGACTGCGCGAGCTGCTCGTACGACTTCTCGGAGCCGTAGCCCTTCACGATGGGCAGCAGCAGGTCGTTCAGCGCGACAAGGGCCTTGGCGTCCTCGCCCGCGGCCTCCTTGACGGCGATCTCGTCCTGGATGGAGGCGGTGTACAGCACGAGGGCGCGCATGCCCTCCGCGTACGCCTTCTGCGTCATCAAGGAGCGGCGCACGTCGGGGTGGTGCGTGATGGTGACCTTGGGCGCGGTCTTGTCCGCGAAGTTCTTCAGGTCGGGGCCCTGGACGCGCTCCTTGGCGTACTCCAGCGCGTTGAGGTAGCCCGTCGACAGGGTGGCGATGGCCTTCGTGCCGACCATCATCCGGGCGAACTCGATGATCATGAACATCTGGCGGATGCCGTCGTGCTTGTCGCCGATGAGCCAGCCCTTGGCGGGGTGCTGGTCGCCGAAGGTCATCTCGCACGTGTTGGACGCCTTGAGGCCCATCTTGTGCTCGACGTTCGTCGCGTACACGCCGTTGCGCTCGCCCAGCTCGCCGGTCTCCCAGTCGAAGTGGAACTTCGGGACGAGGAAGAGCGACAGGCCCTTGGTGCCGGCGCCGTGGCCCTCGGGGCGGGCCAGCACGTAGTGGAGGATGTTCTCCTCCATGTCGTGCTCACCGGAGGTGATGAAGCGCTTCACGCCCTCGATGTGCCAGGAGCCGTCCTCCTGCTGCACGGCCTTGGTGCGGCCGGCGCCCACGTCAGAGCCGGCGTCCGGCTCGGTGAGGACCATGGTGGAGCCCCAGCGCTTCTCGACGGCTATCTGGGCGACCTTCTTCTGCGCCTCGTTGCCCTCCTCGAAGAGGATGCCGGCGAAGGCGGGGCCGGAGGAGTACATCCAGATGGCCGGGTTCGAGCCGAGCAGCAGCTCCGCGTAGGACCAGATCAGGGAGCGGGGCGAGGTGGTGCCGCCGATCTCCTCGGGCAGGCCCAGGCGCCAGTACTCGGAGTCCATGAAGGCCTTGTAGCTCTTCTTGAAGCTCTCGGGGACCGGAGCGGTGTTGGTCGCCGGGTCGAAGACCGGAGGGTTGCGGTCGGCGTCCGCGAACGACTCGGCCAGCTCGTTCTCCGCGAGCCGGGCGATCTCGTCGAGGATCGACTTGGCGGTGTCGACGTCCATCTCCGCGAACGGGCCGGTGCCGTACAGCTTGTCGCGCCCGAGGACCTCGAAGAGGTTGAACTCGATGTCGCGGAGATTCGACTTGTAGTGCCCCATGGCGACGGCTCCGTAAGATCGGAAGTTGGATTTCACATCCACGTACCAGCAAGTAGCTACGATGATGCTACCCGTCGGTAATAAGACGCAACCCCTATGGGGTCAACTGTGACTCGTTACTCTTGCGGGCATGTACGGCTACGACCAGACTCCGGGCACTCAGCAACAGCAGTACGTGCCCCAGCAGCCCTCCTACGGGGAGCAGCCGCTGTATCCCGAGCCGTCGCCGCCGTCCCTGGCCGACGCGGTGCGGGCCTTCACGACGGGATCGATGTCCGCGGAGGACTTCCAGCAGATCTTCGCGACCTCCAAGGTCTACTGCCCGCGCGGTGACAACCCCGGCTTCCTGGCCCTGCACAACACCCAGCAGCCGGTCATCCCGATGTTCACCTCGCTCAAGGAGCTGCGCAGGTACGCGGGCAAGGAGTCGAAGTACTTCGTGATCACCGGCGCCGAGGTGATCGACCTTCTGCCGACGGGGTACGGCTTCGTTCTCGACATGGAGGGCGAGCACCGGATGGTCTTCGACGCGAAGGCGGTCGAGCAGATGGTCGACTTCGCCATGCGCAGGATGTACGGCTGAGTCCTGGCGCCGCTGCGGTGCGGCCGCCGCTTCTCGCGCCCGGGAGGAATTCCTCCCGGGCGTTCTCTGTTGGCGCTGGCAAGAAGTTCATTCTTCAACTAAAGTCGTCGCACAAGGAGGTCCCGCCATGCCCGCAGTGACTGTCGAGAACCCGCTCACCCTGCCGCGCGTCGCCGCGCCCGCCGATGCCGTCGCGCGACCCGTCCTCGCCGTGACCACGGCGCCGACCGGCTTCGAAGGGGAGGGCTTCCCGGTGCGGCGCGCGTTCGCCGGGATCAACTACCGATACCTCGACCCGTTCATCATGATGGACCAGATGGGCGAGGTGGAGTACGCGGCCGGCGAGCCCAAGGGAACCCCCTGGCACCCGCACCGCGGCTTCGAGACCGTCACGTACCTGATCGACGGCACCTTCGTGCACCAGGACAGCAACGGCGGCGGCGGAACCATCCGGAACGGCGACACGCAATGGATGACCGCCGGAAGCGGGCTTCTGCACATCGAGGCGCCGCCGGAGGAACTCGTCGTGTCCGGCGGACTCTTCCACGGCCTCCAGCTGTGGGTGAACCTGCCGGCGAGCGACAAGATGATGGACCCGCGCTACCAGGACATCCGCGGTGGCCACGTACGGCTGCTGACCACGCCCGACGGCGGGGCGCTGCTCCGGGTCATCGCCGGTGAGCTGGGCGGGCACGAGGGCCCCGGCATCACCCACACCCCCATAACGATGATCCACGCGACGCTGGCGCCGGGCGCCGGGATGACGCTGCCGTGGCGCGAGGACTTCAACGGTCTCGCGTACGTCCTCGCGGGCCGTGGGACGGTCGGCCAGGAGCTGCGGCCGGTGCGGGCGGGCCAGACGGCGGTCTTCGGCGACGGTGGCTCGCTGACGGTCAGGGCGGACGAGTCACAGGACTCCAACGCGCCGGACCTGGAGATCGTGCTCCTGGGCGGAGCGCCGATCAGGGAGCCGATGGCGCACTACGGGCCGTTCGTGATGAACACGCAGGAGGAGCTGCGGCAGGCCTTCGAGGACTTCCAGAGGGGCCGTCTCGGCACGGTCCCCGCGGTCCACGGAATGTAAGTACCGGCGCAACCCGCTTGACGGTGCGTCACCCGTGCGGACCGGGCGGGCAGGACGGGCTCGGGCGGCCGTGGTCGGCTGGGGGCTGTGCCCCTGTCGAAGCCGCTGCTGCCCGAGCCCGTGAGGCGCCTCGCCGCATGGTGCGTCGTCGCGCTGCTGGTCACCGGGGTCGCCGCCGTCGCGATCTGGCTCGTCATCAGGTTCCAGACCACCGTGACGCCCGTACTCCTCGCGATCCTCGGGACCGCACTGCTCGGGCCGCTGTACCGGCGGCTGATCCGGATGAAGGTGCAGCAGTCGCTGGCCGCCGGCCTGACCTGCGTCGCCGTGCTGGCCGTCGTCGGCGGCGCCGTCTACGTCGTCGTCAGTGCGCTCGTCCAGACCGGCGACCAGATCGTCGCCTCGCTGCGGCAGGCCGCCGCCGATCTGTCCCGGCACTTCGGCGCCGCCGGAACGTCGCTCGACGACCTCGCGGCCAATTCCAGGGAACTGCTCGGAAAGTTCGGCGGAACCGCCGCGTCCGGGGTGATCTCCGGGCTCGGCGTGGTGAGCGAGATGATCGCGATCGCCGTGCTGGCACTGCTGCTGATCTTCTTCTTCCTTCGGGACTCCGACCGGGCCGTCATCACCCTGCGCTCCCTCGCGCCCGGTGACAGCGGAGAACTCCTCGAGGCGATCGCCCGCCGCGCCTTCGGCGGCGTCCAGGGCTTCATGCGCGGCACGACCTTCATCGCGCTGATCGACGCGACCTGCATCACGATCGGGCTGCTGATCCTGCGGGTGCCTGGCGCGATCGGCCTCGGCGCCCTCGTCTTCGTCGGTGCCTACATCCCCTACCTCGGTGCGTTCATCTCCGGCGCGGTCGCCGTCCTGGTCGCCCTTGCCGACCGCGGCTTCGTCATCGCGCTGTGGGCGCTCGGAGTGGTGCTCGCCGTGCAGGTGCTGGAGGGACACGTCCTCCAGCCGATGATCCAGAGCCGTACCGTCCACATGCACCCCGTGGTGGTGCTGCTCGCCATCACGGCCGGGGCGAGCCTCGCGGGCATCCTCGGCATGCTGCTCGCCGTGCCGGCCGCCGCGGCCGCGTTCGGAGTCATCCGCGAGCTGCGCGCCCGCTACGCCACCGGCCCGGCCGGCGGGCCGGGGTCGTAGATCCCCACCGGATCGACTCGGCCCACGCCCTTCGGCTCCGTGCCCCACCCGTCCGCCGGCATCAGCCGCTCGGGGCGACAAGGGGCGGTGTCACGTCTATGTCAATGGGATGCGCGGGTGCCGAGCGGTAACCTTGCACAGGTTGTGTCCCCCGAACGCTCAAGACTGGATGAACGACGATGCATCGGTACAGGTCCCACACCTGCGGCGAGCTCCGCGCCTCTGACGTCGGAACCGACGTCCGGCTGAGCGGCTGGCTGCACAATCGGCGCGACCTGGGCGGCATCCTCTTCATCGATCTGCGCGACCACTACGGCATCACGCAGCTCGTCGCCCGGCCCGGCACCAAGGCCGCCGAGGTCCTCGACAAGCTGACGAAGGAGACCGTCGTCCGTGTCGACGGCAAGGTCGTCTCGCGTGGCGCGGAGAACGTCAACGCGGAGCTCGCCACCGGAGAGATCGAGGTCGAGGCCGCCGAGGTCGAGGTCCTGGGTGCCGCGAAGCAGATCCCGTTCACCATCAACGCCGACGACGGCGTGAACGAGGAGCGGCGCCTGGAGTACCGCTTCCTCGACCTGCGTCGCGAGCGGATGCACCGCAACATCATGCTGCGCTCCGCCGTCATCGCCTCCATCCGCTCCAAGATGGTGGCCCTCGGCTTCAACGAGATGGCGACCCCGATCCTCGCCGCGACCTCCCCCGAGGGCGCCCGCGACTTCGTCGTCCCGTCCCGCCTGAACCCGGGCAAGTTCTACGCGCTGCCGCAGGCGCCGCAGCAGTTCAAGCAGCTGCTGATGATCTCCGGCTTCGACCGCTACTTCCAGATCGCGCCGTGCTTCCGCGACGAGGACGCCCGCGCCGACCGTTCGCCGGGCGAGTTCTACCAGCTCGACGTCGAGATGAGTTTCGTCGAGCAGGAGGACGTCTTCCAGCCGATCGAGAAGCTGATGACCGAGCTCTTCGAGGAGTTCGGCGGCGGCCGCCACGTCACCTCCCCGTTCCCGCGGATCCCGTTCCGCGAGGCGATGCTGAAGTACGGCTCCGACAAGCCGGACCTGCGGGCGCAGCTCGAACTGGTCGACATCACGGACGTCTTCCAGGGCTCGGAGTTCAAGGCGTTCGCCGGCAAGCACGTCCGTGCGCTGGCCGTGCCGTCCGTGCAGGACCAGCCGCGGAAGTTCTTCGACGGCCTCGGCGACTTCGCGGTCGAGCAGGGCGCCAAGGGCCTGGCCTGGGTCCGTGTCGGTGAGGACGGCGGGCTCACCGGCCCGATCGCCAAGTTCCTCACCGAGGAGAACGTCAAGGTCCTCACCGAGCGCCTGGGTCTCGCCGCCGGGCACGCCGTCTTCTTCGGCGCCGGCGACTTCGACGAGGTCTCCAAGATCATGGGCGCGGTCCGCGTCGAGGCGGCCAAGCGCGCCGGCCACTTCGAGGAGGGCGTCTTCCGGTTCTGCTGGATCGTCGACTTCCCGATGTACGAGAAGGACGAGGAGACCGGCAAGATCGACTTCTCGCACAACCCGTTCTCCATGCCGCAGGGCGGCCTCGAGGCCCTGGAGACCCAGGACCCGCTGGACATCCTGGGCTGGCAGTACGACATCGTCTGCAACGGCGTCGAGCTCTCCTCCGGCGCGATCCGGAACCACGAGCCCGAGATCATGTTCAAGGCGTTCGAGATCGCGGGCTACTCGCGGGAGACCGTCGAGCAGGAGTTCGCCGGCATGCTCCGCGCCTTCGAGTACGGCGCCCCGCCGCACGGCGGCATCGCCCCCGGCGTCGACCGCATCGTGATGCTCCTGGCCGACGAGCCGAACATCCGCGAGACGATCGCCTTCCCGCTCAACGGCAACGCGCAGGATCTGCTGATGGGCGCCCCGACCGAGCTGGACGAGGCCCGCCTGCGCGAACTGAACCTCGCGCTGCGCAAGCCGGTGGCGAAGGAGAAGCCGTCCGACGGCCGCTCGATCACGGAGGCCGTCCACCCGGACGCCTCGCGGTAACACGCCTCGCTGAAGGGCCCGGGACCGTACGACGGTCCCGGGCCCTTCGCCGTGCGCACCCCCGGGCGCGCCATCGAGGGCCAGGCGTCCCTCGACGACCTCCCGGGCACCGCCCAGCACCTCGCGCAGCCCGTGCGGGCCAGCGGCGTGGAGCAGTCCGGTGTCCTGAAGCGTGGTCATCACGGTGAGAAGGGAGGCGGGCCTGGGGCTCCCGCGCCCCGCCGCTCCGTGCCGCGTCAAGTGCGGCCGGCGCCCGCCGCACATGCGGGAATCCGGCCCGGGCCTCACCTTTCGCGCCGGCGGCCCCGTAACGGACCGGGACGGCGGACCCGGGCGAGGGCGGGCGCGGAGCCTGCCGGTCCGGGCGGGCCGCGATGTGGCGCGCCAGCCCGGTGACCTTCTCCACGCCCCCACGCGGCGCGAGGGCGACCCCGGCCACGGGCAGCCCCAACGGCTACGACGATGGCCGCCGCCCCCTGAGGGAGCGGAGTCGGCCATGTGCTCCTTAGAAAGGAGGTGATCCAGCCGCACCTTCCGGTACGGCTACCTTGTTACGACTTCGTCC
>NZ_JBEXRZ010000175.1:0-15031 GCF_040613325.1 Streptomyces sp. NPDC006283
CAACCACCAACGCGGCTTCCACACACCACCCTTGACGTTCACCGACGCCGCAGCATCGGAATCCACCACGCCCAGGGCGGAGGTGGCGACGCCGGACGGAACGACGTGCGTGTCACCCGCCGCGTCCACGTACGTCAGGTGCCCGCCGAAACGGTCCACGTTCCAGCCGCGGCCGGCCTCCACGGCCGCCGGCCTGCCGACGGCACGGGTCCCCGCCGTACCGCGGACGTCGGTCATGCTCAGAACGCCGCCCTGCTCCCAGCCGACGTATCCGTCACCGAGAACGGCGGACCGGTGTGCCGGAAGGGACACGTGCCGCTTGGTGTTCACGTCGTACACGCCGGCGGTCCCCGCGCACTTCCAGTACACGCTGGACGACCACACCTGGACGTCCTGAAGATCGCAGGTCCCGACGTCGACGCTGCGGAGGGTCTTCCCCGTCCGTACGTCGACGGCGTCGACGACTCCGGCCGCCGTGCTCTCGATCCACAGCGTGCCGCCCACGAGCGAGGTCGCCCGGTAGCCGATGTCACGGCCGAACACCCGCGTGCCGGAGTCCAGGTCCATCACCTCGTGCTCGACATGACCCACGGAGTACGCGGCGTACCGGCCCGACGTCTCGAGATCGTCGCTCAGGTACACGCCCGGGATGCTGGTGCCGGGCAGCTGCTGACCGGGCCCGACGATGTACAGGCCGGTGCCGTTGACCTCCTCGAACACGAGACGGCCGTCGCCGGTGGGCCGCAGCTCGGGGCACCAGTAGGGGTCACAGCCTCCGTAGAACTGGTAGCTGTTCTCCCCGCGCTCCGTCCGCTCCCGCGCCTTGAGTTCGCCGTTCACCGTGAGCGCGGTCGAGCGCACCTTTGCCGTGTTGTACGGCACCCGGTCGACGGTGTGCAACTCGCCCTGCGCCGCGGCCACGCGCACCGTGCGGGTGCTGACCAGCGGGACGTCCGCGACCTTGGTGGCCGCCACGTTCCCGGCCGCGTCCTTGTGCACCGAGTGCACGGCACGCTCGGTGCCCTCTCCGGCCCGGACGAACAGCGCCCTGTCGTCGACGCGCCCCGGCCTGGGCACGCTGCCTACGACACGATCGAGGACCACACGCTCGGCGCCGCCCGCCAGCGGGACCGCGGACACCGTGCTGAAGTGGCTCCCCTCCACAGGCCGCGACACCAGCAGTTCGTCGCCCATCACGGCGACGGGAGCGCCGCCCGCCTTGTCGACCGGAAGCTCATGGACCGGCGCGGACCAGTCAGTGACGTCCCAGATCCTGACCGGCCCGTCCGCCGGCCAATCGACGAGATGGCCGCCGGTGAGCTGGGCGCGCCCGAGCAGACCGGTGTGTGTGATCGGCGTCGGGTGCAGACGGAACGAGCTGTCGACATAGCCCACCGAGGCGGTGCCGCCGTGGAGGTACGAGACGAAGAACCCGTGTCCGTCGGCCAGGCCGTTGCTGCCGACGGTCGTGGTGTCCTCCGGAAGCCCCGCGAGCTTACGGTCCGTCGGGACGCCGTCGACGAGGGCGAGTTGATGCACGGCGACGCTGCGGCCGTCCTTGATCTCCGTCGTGATGACCGTCTCGCCCAGGACGTGCCGGAACGACTGTCCCTCGGGGACGACGAGGGTCCGCTCGGGGCCGCCCTTCATGTCCTGCAGCACGACCTTCTTCTGCTGCGGGTGCCAGCGGGCGACCGTGTCCGACCCGGTGCTGTGGAGACTGTGCGCGCCCTTGGCGTCGTACGGCGTCTGGGACCCGTCGGCGTACGAGACGTACGTGTAGCCGCCGGTGTAGTCGCCGCGGATGAACCCGGAGACACCCGCGACCGGCACCTTGGCCGCGTTGGGGTCGAGTGACTTCTCCACCGGAATCGTCAGCGTCGGCGGTGCCTCCGCGGCGACCGCGGGCGTGAGACCCAGCGGGGCGACGGCGGACGTGAGTGCCGCCACGAAAGCGACGGCGGCCGTCGTGCGGGCATGACGGCTCATGGGCGCAATGCGCAACAAGAAAGGCCCCTCCCCAGGAAACCTGCTTCGTGGAGACGGGCGCGGCGCTTGGTGCGGCCCCCCGGCCGTGCGTTCTCACACCCGTCTCGTAATGCGCTGAGCGTACAGCAGGGCCCGTACGACACCGAGGTGTCGTACGGGCCCTGATCAAGCAGTCAAGCGGTCAAGCAGCCGGGCAGGTCAGCCGTTGCGCTTCCAGCGCGGCTTGTCGTCACGGCGGCCGCCGCCGAACGAGCCGGAGCTCGAACCGGCGCCACCGCGGTGGTCGTCCCGGCGGCCGTACGGGCGGTCGCCGCCGCCGGAGCGGAAGCCGCCCGAGGGACGGTCGTCGCGGCGGTCACGGTTGAAGGGGCGGTCGCTGCCGCGGTGGCCGGCCGGACGGTCGTCGCGGCGGAAGCCACCACGGTCGTCACGACGCTCGAAGCCACGGTCACGGTTGAAGCCGCCCCGGTCGTCACGACGGTCGTCCCGGCGGAAGCCACCGCGGTCGTCACGGCGCTCGAAGGTGCGGCCACCACGGTCACCGCCGCGGTCGTCACGGCGCTCGAACGAACGGCCACCACGGTCGCCACCGCGGTCGTCACGACGGTCACGGTTGAAGCCACCACGGTCGGCGCTGCCACCACGGTCGTCGCGGCGGAAGCCCCCGCGGTCGTCACGGCGCTCGAACGAACGGCCACCACGGTCACCGCCGCGGTCGTCACGACGGTCACGGTTGAAGCCACCGCGGTCGTCACGACGGTCGCGGCCGAAGTTGCCCCGCTCGTCACGGCGGTCGAACGAGGGGCGCTCGTCACGGGTCTCGCGCACCGGCTCGGCCTGCTCCGGCACCGCGGCGATCTCGGCCACAGCGGCCTCGGTCACCTCGGCCACGGCGGCCTCCGGGTCCTCGCCGCGCTCACGCGCCGCGCGGGCCACCAGGCGGTCGGCCTCCTCGCGGAGTTCGGCGGCACGGCGCTGGACGCGCTCGAGCTGACGGGTCAGCTCGACGACCTCGCGCTCGGCCTGCTTGGCGGCGTTGTTCGCGGAGTCGGCCTGGACCTCGGTCAGCGAACGGGCACCGGTGATCTCGGCGACCTCGGGGTCGAACGCCCCGGCACCGCCGACGATGTGGCGCGAGGCGTCGACGCCCGCGTCCTCCATCAGACGGAAGATCTGACGGCGCTGGTGCGGCAGCGAGAGCGACACGACAACACCGGAGCGGCCGGCGCGGGCCGTACGGCCCGAGCGGTGCAGGTAGTCCTTGTGGTCACCGGCCGGGTCCACGTTCAGGACCAGGTCGATGCCGTCCACGTGGATACCGCGGGCGGCGACGTCGGTCGCGACGAGCGCGTTGACGTAGCCGTCCTTGAAGTCGGCCAGCGTGCGGGTACGGGCGCCCTGCGTCATACCGCCGTGGAGCGCGTCGGCCTTCACACCGGAGTCACGCAGCTGCTCCGCGATGCGGTCGGCGCCGAGCTGGGTGCGGACGAAGATGATCGTCCGGCCCTTGCGGGCGGCGATGGCGGCCGTCACCGGCGCCTTGTCCTTGGGCTTCACGACGAGCACGTGGTGGCTCATGGTCGTGACGTTGCCCTGGGCGCTGTCCACCTCGTGGGTGACGGGGTTCGTCAGGTAGCGCTTGACCAGCGTGCTGATCTCGTTCTCCATGGTGGCGGAGAAGAGCATCCGCTGGCCGCCCGCCGGGATCTGGTCGAGCAGCTCGGTGACCTCGGGCAGGAAGCCCAGGTCGGACATCTGGTCGGCCTCGTCGAGGACGGCGACCTGGACGTTCTCGAGGGAGCAGGCGCCGCGGTTGATGATGTCGCGCAGACGGCCCGGGGTAGCGACGAGGATGTCGACGCCGCGCTCAAGGGCGTAGATCTGGTTGCCCATGGACGTGCCGCCGCAGACGACCTTCATCTTCAGGCCGAGCACGTCGCCGTACGGCTGGAGCGCGTCCGCGACCTGCATGGCGAGCTCACGCGTCGGGGTGAGGATGATCGCGCGGGGCTTCTTCTTCTCGGTGTGCCCGCCGGCCAGCGTGGCCAGGGTCGGCAGACCGAACGAGAGGGTCTTGCCGGAGCCGGTGCGGCCACGGCCGAGGATGTCCTTGCCGGCCAGGGCGTCCGGGATGGTCGCGGCCTGGATCGGGAAGGGGGTCGTCACACCGTTCTGCGCGAGCTTGCGCACGACGCCCTCGGGGAGACCGAGGTCGGCGAAGGTGGTCTGGGGCTCCTCGGGAGCCTCCACGACCGCCTCGACAATCTCGTCGTTCTCGGGCATGACGGCGTGATCAGTACTGAAAGTGGACATGCGAAATGCGAAACCTTCCGGAGTCTCGGCACGCGCCCAAACTCCGTGAATTCGCAATTCGACCGCCTCGATGCGGTCAGCCACGGCTAGGGAGAGTACGCGCCACGCGGCGCTCTTCCTTTTCGGCGCCGGGCAATGGGATCAAACGATCTACCACCATACGCACCCCTCCCCCTCCGAGGCAAACCGCGGTGACGTGACCCCGGGCACACACCCCCGCACCCCACTCGGCCACGACACCTCCGCGTCCGAGCACTCGCCCGGCCCACGCCCTACGTCACCGTCTGCTCCGAGCGGCCCTGGCCGTGGGCCCCTTGACCGCCCCGGCCGTTCGCACGCTCCGGGCCCACCTGCGCGGACGCGGCCGGCTCCGCCCCCGGCCCTGAGGGCTCCACCACCCGCATCGCCCCCGCGTGCACCTCCGGCGCCGAGGAGGCGGCAGGCGGATCCGTCGGCTCGGCCGACGGCGACGGCGGCGGCGTGGGGCTCTGGGCCGGCGGCTCCGGAGGCTCCTGGGGCGGCGGCTGTGTGGGCGGCTGCGGTGCGGACGGCGACACCCCGCCCCGCGTGGGCGCGGGCGGCTGCGGCGTCGACGGCTGCTGACCGGCCCCCGGGGGCTCCGCCCCCGGCGACGCCGAGCCGCTGGGACTGGGCGACGTGCTGCCGTCCTTCGTGCCGGGGTCGTCCGAGGTGCCCTCGCCGCCGCCCGCCTGCTGACCGTGAGAGCCGGGCAGCACCTGCCCGCCGTCCGGGTCCACCACCGTCCCGCGCCGGTCCGACGACCTGCTGGGCGCCGGCTTGCCGCCCTCCTCGTCGCTCACGCTCATACAGCCTGCCGAGGCCAGGACCGCCAGCGAGGCGGCGATCCAGACGGCCGTACGGCCGGGGGCTGACAACTGGCGCACAGGGGCACCTCCGGGACAGGGGACGCGGTTTCCCTGACCAACTCCCGGCACCCCACAAGGGACACGCCCGGGATCCCCGGCCCGGCATCGACGGGCCCGCGCCTCACGCCGTGAGCGCTCGCGCCAACTCCAGTCCCAGGAACACCGATCCGAGCCCCACCAGCAGCGAACCGGCCACGTTCGCCACGGCCGAGAACCGCCACCCGCGCTCCGCGAGGCGCAGTGTCTCGTAGGAGAACGTGGAGTACGTCGTCAGCGCCCCGCACAGTCCCGTGCCGAGCAGCGCGTACGCCGGAGAGGACACCGACGCCCCGGCCACCGCGCCGAGCACCAGGCTCCCGGCGGCGTTGACGACGAACGTCCCCCACGGGAACACCGAGTCGTGGCGCGCCTGCACCGCACGGTCCGTCAGGTACCGCAAGGGAGCGCCGACCGCGGCGCCGACGATCAACAGCAGCCAGTTCACCGCGCGGCCGTCCGGTTCGCCGTCCGGTCCAGCACGGCCCGCGTCGCCGAGGCCGCCGACCAGACGGCGCCCATCGCGCCGGCCACGGTGCCGCCGGCGTAGGCCAGTGCGATGCCCGCCTCCTCACGCTCCAGCAGCTGGAAGATGTCGAGGGCGTACGTCGAGAAGGTCGTGAACCCGCCGAGCACGCCCACCCCGAGGAAGGGCCGCACCAGCGGGTGGGCCGGCCGGCCGCCCTCACCCACGAGCACCATCAGCACACCGATCAGCGCGCAGCCCAGGACGTTGACGCAGAAGACCGCCCACGGGAACGAGCCTTCAGAAGCCGGCCACAGCAGGGACGCCCCGTGGCGGCCCACCGCGCCGACAGCGCCTCCGGCCGAGATCACCGCGAGCACCGGCCACTTGCGCGCGCCGTCGAGCTCCGCGCGCTGGGCGGGCACATGGAGGTCGACGTCCGGATCGATGGCCTCCCGACCCCCGTGACGGCCGGCGCTCACCCGTATCCGAGCTCGTGCAGCCGCTCGTCGTCGATACCGAAGTGGTGGGCGATCTCGTGCACCACGGTGATCTCGGTCTCCGCGACGACGTCCTCGCGGGTGTCGCACACCCGCAAGGTGGGGTTGCGGTAGATGGTGATGCGGTCCGGCAGAACGCCGGCGTACCACTCGCCGCGATCGGTCAGCGGAGTCCCCTCGTAGAGGCCGAGCAGATCGGGGTCGTCCGCGGCGGGCTCGTCCTCCACGAACACGGCGACGTTGTCCATCAGCCGCATCAGGTCGGGCGGGATCCTGTCCAGGGCCTCGGCGACCAGTTCCTCGAACTCCTCGCGCGTCATCTCCAGCACCCGGCCATTGTCACGTACGCCGTGCGAGTGGTCGCCCCGGCATGGCCGACCGCCGGTGTGGGCATACGGGACCAATGGCCCGCGAAGCCCAGGAACCGCCCCGCTCGCTCCCCTCGCCCGCACCGATCCGCACCGCAGTCGCCCGGCTGAAGCGTCTGCTGCCGAAATCCGGTGCGCCGGCGCGCCGACGCTCCCGCGACCTCGATCCGGGCGCCGCCCACGCGCCGCGCCCGTGGGCCAGGGCGCTCGGCCTGACGGCCGTCGTGCTGTTCGGCGCGTGGCTCGGACTCCTCGTCGTCGGCGATGTCCGTACGCCGGTCGGCCCCATGGACGCGACCATGACCCTGCGGCCGTCCCTCGACGGCGGAACGAAGATCAACGTCTCTC
The DNA here is from genome assembly GCF_040613325.1 of Streptomyces sp. NPDC006283. Classification (NCBI taxonomy): domain Bacteria; kingdom Bacillati; phylum Actinomycetota; class Actinomycetes; order Kitasatosporales; family Streptomycetaceae; genus Streptomyces; species Streptomyces sp. NPDC006283. The sequence goes on from NZ_JBEXRZ010000175.1 coordinate 6,908, forward strand.
CGCTGGGCGCCCTGGAACTCGACTCGCACATCGCACCCGTCCGCCTCGACGTCGATGTGGACCGCCTCGACCCGATCCGCTCCCAGGCCCTCGTCGAAAACCCGGAGCGGATCTCCGGCCTCCAGGACGAGATCACCCACGACGTCCAGGACGGCGCCACCGAGCTGGCCGTCCGCTCCTGCGTCGCCGTCGTCTCCGGAGCGACCGCGCTCGGCCTCGCCGTCTACCGCCGACCGCGCCGCGCCCTCGCGGCCGGCGGCCTCGCGCTCGCTCTGCTGGCCGCGTCCGGCGTCAGCGCGTACGCCACGTGGAACCCGAAGTCCGTCCTCGAGCCGAGGTTCTCCGGCCTGCTGACCTCGGCGCCGTCCGTTGTCGGCAACGCGCGCTCCATCGTCACCGAATTCGACGTCTACCAGCACGAGTTGGCGCGGCTCGTCACCAACGTCACCAAGCTGTACGAGGCGACGTCCACGCTCCCCACCTACCAGCCGGACCCCCACACGATGCGTGTCCTGCACGTCTCGGACATCCATCTCAACCCGGCGGCCTGGCACATCATCGAGTCCCTCGTGAAGCAGTACGACATCGACGTGATCATCGACTCCGGCGACACCATGGACCACGGGTCGGCCGCCGAGAACGGCTTCCTCGACCCGATCTCCGACCTCGGCGCGCCCTACGTCTGGGTGCGCGGCAACCACGACTCGCTCATCACCCAGGAGTACCTCTCCGGCCTCAAGAACGTGCGGGTCCTCGACGAGGGCAAGGCCGTGAACGTCGCCGGACTGCGCATCGCCGGGACCGGCGACCCCCAGTTCACCCCCGACCGTTCCGTCGTCGCCCAGGGCGACCCGGCGGAGCGCATGACGGGCATCCGCCTCGCCTCCGCCCTGCGCGACCAGGAACGCGCGGGCACCCCCGTCGACATCGCCGTCGCCCACAACCCGGTCGCCGCCCGGGAGACCGACGGCACGGTCCCCCTGGTCCTCGCCGGCCACATCCACCGGCGGCACACCGAGATCCTCAGGTACGGCACACGTCTGAAGATCGAGGGTTCGACGGGCGGCGGCGGCCTGCGTGCGGTGCAGAACGCGAAGCCGGAACAGGTCCGGGCATCGGTCCTCTACCTGGACCGCACGACCCGCCGCATGCAGGCCTGGGACGAGATCACCCTGGGCGGCCTGGGACTGACGACGGCCGAGGTCAGCCGCCATGTCGCGGAGCCGGCCGCGACGGACCCCTCCCCCTCGCCGACCCCGTCCGGCACCCCCTCCGACACGCCGTCCTCCGGCACGCCCACGCCCACTCCGTAAACCGTTTTGGCGATAGCTCCCTGCATCCCATATGCTTCTCACGTCCCCGACGCGCTGCGAAGCGCCCAGGTGGGCCCTTAGCCCTCATCGTCTAGTGGCCCAGGACGCCGCCCTTTCAAGGCGGTAGCACGGGTTCGAATCCCGTTGGGGGCACGCATCACCATGTGCGAGACTTGGTCTCGCACATTGCATGGTCCTGTGGAGCAGTTTGGAGTGCTCGCCACCCTGTCAAGGTGGAGGCCGCGGGTTCAAATCCCGTCAGGACCGCTGGAGCTCGAAAGAGCTCCGTGGCTGGGTAGCTCAGTTGGTACGAGCGATCGCCTGAAAAGCGATAGGTCGCCGGTTCGACCCCGGCCCCAGCCACAATCCGAAGGCCCCGACTCCCCGAGTCGGGGCCTTCGCCGTTCCCGGGACGGTTCCGCGCGGCACCCTCGGCCGTCGGCGGGGCTGACCAGGCAGCGTCGCCGACGGCCGAAAGGCGGGATTCGGGGCGGACCACCGCCAGAACCGGCAGGGTCAGGCGCGTTCGCTGTCGCCGCGGCGCCAGCCGCGGACACCCAGGGTCAGGGCCACCACCGCCACCACCAGCACCAGCAGCGCCCAGTCCGGAACCGCCGCGCCGAAGCGGGACGCCCACTTCTCCACGGCGTACGAGTCGTCGACCGAGAGCAGACCCGGCAGGGCCGTCGTGCCGTCGAATGCCAGGAAGACCGTGCCGAGCGCGATGAAGAACAGGCCCGACAGCAGCGACGTCGTGTGCAGCTCGAAGCGGGCCCACCGCAGCGCCCGGCCGCGCAGCCAGCCGCGGCGGCCCAGGTCGAAGCGTTCCCACAGCAGTGCAAGCACGAAGAGGGGGACCGCCATGCCCAGGGCGTAGACCGCGAGGAGCAGGCCGCCGTAGACCGGGCTGCCGCTCAGCGCCGCGACCGTCAGCACGCTGCCGAGAATCGGGCCCGCACAGAAACCGGCCAGACCGTAGACGAGCCCCAGCGCGTACACGGAGACCGCCGTCGTGGGGCGGATGCGGCCGGAGACCGCCGCGAGCCGGCGCGAGGCGAAGCCCATGCCGAGGATCTGGGCGACGCCCAGCGCGATGATCGTCCAGCCCCCGACGGCGACGAGCAGATCACGGTGACCGTAGAACAGCCGCCCCGCGAACGACCCGGCCGCGCCGAGCGGGACCAGGGTCGTCGCCAGGCCGGCGTAGAAGATGCCGGTGCGCGCCAGCAGCCGGCCCGTCGAGTCGATCGAGTACGCGAAGAAGGCGGGCAGCAGCAGAGCGCTGCAGGGGCTGATCAGGGCGAGCAGGCCGCCGAGGAACGCCGCCAGATAGCCGATGTCGGTCACCGGCCGCCCTCGCCCGCGGACTTCTTCGCCGCCTCGATCGCCTCGGTGAAGGTCTCGATGGGCTGGGCGCCGGCGATGGGCCGCCCGTTGATCAGGAAGGACGGCGTGGACGTCGCGCCCAGTCCGTAGGCCTCCTCCTGGTCCTTCGTCACGGCCTGGCGTGCAGCGTCGCTCTCCAGGTCGCGCGCGAACCGGTCGAGGTCGCCCACGCCCGCCTCCCGCGCCAGCACCGTCAGCCGGTCCTTGCCGAAGCCCCGCTCCTTGGCGCCCTCCGCGTACGCGGCCGCGTGGAACTGCCAGAAGCGCCCCTGCTGCCCCGCCGCCCACGCGGCGCGCGCGGCGGACTCCGACGGCTCCCCGAAGATCGGGAAGTTGCGCCACTCGATGCGCAGGGTGCCGTCGTCGACGTACTTCTTCATCAGTTCGGGCTCGGTGTCGCGGGCGAACTTCCCGCAGTAGCCGCACTGGAAGTCGGCGTACTCGACCATGACGACGGGCGCGTCGGCGCGCCCGACGGCGAGGGGGTCCTTGGCGTCGCGGCGGGCGAGCTTCTCGAGCCCGGGATAGGCGCCGGACAGCGGGTCCGCGGAGGCGTCGGCCACGGACGAGGAACGGGACGACGGCGCGTCCGGCCGGGTGGCGGTGTAGGAGGCGTAGCCGAGCAGCAGCGCGGCGGCGAGGACACCCGCACCGAGGACGAGCGGCTTGCGGGAGACGGAAGAGGACATGGTGGTGCTCCTGAGCGAAAGGGTCCGACGAGTTGCCAGGCAGAGGCGGGTCGTCGGCCTACACGCGCAGGACGGAGAGGTCGACCGCCGATGGCGGCGCGAGTGGCGGCGGTATGGGCAGCGGGGCCGGGGCCGCCTGGTCGAAGGCGGCGGCGCCGGTGGATCCATGGCCCTGTTGCAGGGCGGGCGGCAGCAGCTCGTACGAGGAGCCGTTCCGCGGCGGCGGCGCCGGATGTGCCCCGCTGTCGTCGCCGTTCGTGTCCCTGCCGCACCCCTGCGGCTGCGCGGCATCCGCCGTCGTGACGACAGCCGCCGTGCCCCACGGGGAGGCGGCGGTACCGGCGGCGGCACGGGACGCGGCGCCGGTCTCCGCCGCCGTGGCCGTCGCGCCGAGACACCCGAGGAGCGCACCGAGCAGCCCCAGCAGCAGGCTCGCGGTCACCAGGAGGCGGTGCCGGCGGTCGCGGCCGATCAGCATTGGACGCGCTGTCCTTTCGGAGCTCGAGCCCGGCGGGGCGGGGAGGGGCGGGAACAGAATCGCTCCATACTGCACCAGCTTGCGCGCGAAATGGGTTCGCCTGTGGTTTGACCGGGGTGCGATCCTGGTCTCCGTATGTCTACTTCCTTTGCCGACCTTCAGACCCTGCTGGCCGGGGCGTCCCTGCGCGACGCCCACCGGCTCGGCCGTCGTCTGGAAGGCGCCCGCCGCATCCGTAAGCCCGAAGCGCGGCAGGCCGTGCTGGACGAGATCGCCGGTGAGGCGGAGAAGTCGGCGGCCCGGACCGCGCGGCGGGCCGAGCGCGTACCCGGGATCACCTACCCCGAGCAGCTCCCGGTCAGTCAGAAGAAGGACGCGATCCTCGAGGCGATACGGGACCACCAGGTCGTGATCGTCGCAGGCGAGACGGGGTCGGGCAAGACGACCCAGATCCCCAAGATCTGTCTGGAGCTGGGCCGGGGCGTTCGCGGCATGATCGGCCACACGCAGCCCCGCCGGATCGCCGCGCGCACTGTCGCGGAGCGGGTCGCGGACGAGCTGAACACCCCCCTGGGCGAGGCGGTCGGCTGGAAGGTCCGCTTCACCGACCAGGTGAACCAGGACTCCACCTTCGTGAAGCTCATGACGGACGGCATCCTGCTCGCCGAGATCCAGACGGACCGCGAGCTGCGCGCCTACGACACGATCATCATCGACGAGGCGCACGAGCGGTCCCTCAACATCGACTTCCTGCTGGGCTATCTCGCGCAGCTGCTGCCCAGACGTCCCGATCTCAAGGTCGTGATCACCTCCGCGACGATCGATCCCGAGCGCTTCTCCCGCCACTTCGGTGACGCGCCGATCGTCGAGGTCAGCGGGCGCACGTATCCGGTGGAGGTGCGCTACCGGCCGCTCCTCGAGGAGGACGGCGACGACGCGGACCGCGACCAGATCACCGCGATCACCGACGCCGTCGAGGAGCTGATGGGCGAGGGGAAGGGCGACATCCTCGTCTTCCTCTCCGGCGAGCGCGAGATCCGCGACACGGCGGACGCGCTCAACAAGAAGCAGTACAGATTCACCGAGGTGCTCCCCCTCTACGCACGCCTTTCGCACGCGGAGCAGCACCGTGTCTTCCAGCCGCACACCGGTCGCCGGATCGTTCTCGCCACGAACGTCGCGGAGACGTCGCTGACCGTTCCCGGCATCAAGTACGTGATCGACCCGGGCACCGCCCGCATCTCCCGCTACAGCCATCGCACCAAGGTCCAGCGGCTGCCCATCGAGGCGGTCAGCCAGGCCAGCGCCAACCAGCGCAAGGGCCGCTGCGGCCGTACGTCGGACGGCATCTGCATCCGGCTGTATTCGCAGGACGACTTCGAGGCGCGGCCGGAGTTCACGGACGCGGAGATCCTCCGCACGAACCTGGCGTCGGTCATCCTGCAGATGACCGCGGCGGGACTGGGCGACATCGAGAAGTTCCCCTTCATCGACCCGCCGGACCATCGCAACATCCGCGACGGCGTGCAGCTCCTCCAGGAGCTGGGCGCGTTCGACCCGGCCCAGAAGGATCCGCGCAAGAAGCTGACGGAGATGGGCCGCAAGCTCTCCCAGCTGCCGGTCGACCCCCGGCTGGCCCGGATGGTCCTCGAGGCCGACAAGAACGGCTGCGTACGCGAGGTCATGGTGATCGCGGCCGCCCTGTCCATCCAGGACCCGCGTGAGCGTCCCGCCGACAAGCAAACGCAGGCCGACCAGCAGCATGCCCGCTTCAAGGACGAGACGAGCGACTTCCTCGCCTATCTCAATCTCTGGCGCTACATCCGCGAGCGGCAGAAGGAGCGCGGCTCCTCCAGCTTCCGCCGGATGTGCAAGCAGGAGTACCTGAACTTCCTGCGCATCCGCGAGTGGCAGGACATCTACGCGCAGCTGCGCACGGTCGCCAAGCAGATGGGCCTCCATCTGGAGGAGCATTCGGCGGGTGCCGACGCCTCCGAGCAGTCCGTCCATGTCTCGCTCCTCGCCGGGCTGCTGTCGCACGTCGGCATGAAGGACGTCAAGGACGGAGCGAAGAACGAGTATCTGGGCGCCCGCAACGCCAAGTTCGCCGTCTTCCCCGGCTCGGCGCTCTTCAAGAAGCCGCCGCGCTTCGTCATGTCCGCCGAGCTGGTGGAGACGTCCCGCCTGTGGGCGCGGGTCAACGCGAAGATCGAGCCGGAGTGGATCGAACCGCTCGCCCAGCATTTGCTGAAGCGTACGTACAGCGAACCGCACTGGGAGAAGGACGCCGCCGCGGTGATGGCGTACGAGAAGGTGACGCTGTACGGCGTGCCGATCATCGCGCAGCGCAAGGTGAACTACGGCCGGATCGACCCGGAGACCTCGCGCGATTTGTTCATCAGGAACGCACTGGTCGAGGGCGACTGGCGCACGCACCACAAGTTCTTCGCGGACAACCGCAAGCTTCTGACCGAGGTCGAGGAGTTGGAGCACCGCGCACGCCGCCGCGACATCCTCGTGGACGACGAGACGCTGTTCGACTTCTACGACCAGCGGGTGCCGGAACATGTCGTCTCCGGCGCGCACTTCGACTCGTGGTGGAAGAACAAGCGCCGTGAGCAGCCCGAACTGCTCGACTTCGAGCGCGAGATGCTCATCAACGAGAAGGCCGGCGCGGTCACCAAGGACGACTACCCGGACTCCTGGCGTCAGGGCCGGCTGAAGTTCCGGGTGACGTACCAGTTCGAGCCGGGCGCGGACGCGGACGGAGTCACCGTCCACATTCCGCTGCAGGTGCTGAACCAAGTCACGGAGGAGGGCTTCGACTGGCAGATCCCGGGCCTGCGGGAGGACGTGGTCACCGAGCTGATCCGGTCGCTGCCGAAGCCCGTCCGACGCCATTACGTGCCCGCGCCGAACTACGCCAAGGCGTTCCTGGAGCGTGCCGTGCCCCTGCAGGAGCCGCTCCCGGTCACCCTCGCGCGTGAACTGCAGCGCATGGTCGGCGTACCGGTGTCGGCGGACGACTTCGACCTGTCGCGGGTGCCCGACCACCTGAAGATCACCTTCCGGATCGTCGACGAGCGGCGCAAGAAGCTCGCGGAGGACAAGGACCTGGAAGCGCTGCGGCTCGCCCTGAAGCCGAAGGCCCGCCAGGCGCTCTCCAAGGCCGCCGCCTCCTCCAGCCCGGCGGGCGAGTCCCTGGAACGCACGGGCCTCACCGACTGGACGATCGGCACGCTGACGAAGGTCTTCGAGACCCGGCGCGCCGGCCAGCCGGTCAAGGCGTACCCGGCGCTGGTCGACGCCGGGGACTCCGTGTCCGTTCGGCTCTTCGACACCGAGGCGGAGCAGGCGCAGGCGATGTGGCAGGGCACGCGCCGGCTCATCATGCTCAACATCCCGGTGAACCCCGCCAAGTTCGCCTCCGACAAGCTGACGAACCAGCAGAAGCTCGCTCTGTCGAGCAATCCGCACGGCTCGATCCAGGCACTCTTCGACGACTGCGCCATGGCCGCGGCCGACCGCCTGATCGCGGAGCACGGTGGCCCGGTGTGGGACGAGGAGGCGTTCCGGAAGCTGTTCGACAAGGTCCGTGCCGACCTCGTCGACCTCACGGTGCGCACGATCGGCCAGGTGCAGCAGATCCTCGCGGCCTGGCAGGCCTGTGAGCGCCGTCTTAAGGCCACGAACAGCCTGACCCTCCTCAACAACGTCCAGGACGTGCGCGAGCAGCTGGCGGCCCTCATGCCGGCCGGTTTCGTCACCCGGACCGGCCTGCGCCGGCTGCCGGACCTGATGCGCTATCTGATCGCCGTGGACCGCCGCCTGCAGCAAATGCCGACGAGCGTCCAGCGCGACACCACGCGCATGGAGAAGGTCCACGAGATGCAGGACGAGTACGCCTGGCTGCTCGAGCAGATGCCACAGGGCCGGCCGGTGCCACAGGAGGTCCTGGACATCCGCTGGATGATCGAGGAGCTGCGGGTGAGCTACTTCGCGCACGCCCTGGGCACGGCACACCCCGTGTCCGACAAGCGGATCGTGAAGGCGATCGACGCCGCGGCGCCGTAGCAGGGCCGTCGCCCGGAGTGAGTTCGACCTGATGGTCGACCTGCTGTACAGTCTCTCTCGCAGCCAAGAGAGCAAGTCCGGCTGCGAAACCTGGTCCTGTGGAGCAGTTTGGAGTGCTCGCCACCCTGTCAAGGTGGAGGCCGCGGGTTCAAATCCCGTCAGGACCGCTTGAAGTACATGGGCC
>NZ_JBEXRZ010000176.1:0-14999 GCF_040613325.1 Streptomyces sp. NPDC006283
CCGTTCACCGGCACCAAGTCCGTCAGCGTGTACGTCAACGGCGCCAAGGTGAAGCCGGACGGAAGCGGCGGGCCGCCTGCCGGCCCCTCGTCGGCCGGCTGCCGCCGGCCTGACCGGGGGCGGCGGGCCTCACGCGTCGTCGAGGGCTCCCGCCATCAGCTCCTGGAGCCGCAGGCCCCGGGCGGCGTCGACCTCGGTCGGGAGTCCGGAGCGGACCGCTCGGGCGAACTCCCGCCGCAGCACGGGCCAGCACTCCTCGTGGTCGATGTCCGCCGTGTCGTACACGAGCTCGTCCCCGTGCCCGAACAGCTCGATGCGTGTCCGGGCGCGCGGCAGGCGGACCGCGCCGGAAAGGGACGCCTGGCTGATCGCGCCGTTGGTGTGCTCGCAGGTCAGCTCGATCCATCGACGGGGGTCGCCGGCGCCGCGGATGCGCGCGATCGGGCCGACCGCCGTGTCGAGGAGGTCGAGCAGGTGCGGGCCGAGGTCGAGCAGCGCGCCGTGCTCCAGGCGCCACGAGGTGGCGAACTCGCCGCCCAGGAATGCCCCGTGGAGGTAGCACGACCGGGCACCTGTCACCTCCAGCTCCGCGGCCCGTCGCAGGAACCGGCGGGTCTGCGGGTGATAGCGCTTGGTCAGCACCAGTTGGGAGACGACCCCCGCCTCGGCGACGGCGTCCGCCACCTTCCGGGCGGCGGCCAGGTCCGGTCCCAGCGGCTTCTCCAGCAGAACGGCCTTGCCGGCCCGCGCGGCGATCGGCGCCAGCTCTGCCTGCACCGCCGGAGGCACGGCGAAGGCCACCGCCTCGCACCGCTCGAGGAGGTCGGTGAAGGAGACGGCCGCCGTCGAGCCGTAGGAGTGCGCGAGCTCCTCGGCGGCCGTCGCACGACGTGTCCATACGGCGGTGAGCTCGGTCTCCGGACCGGTCGCGAGCATCCGGGCATGCATGGCCCGCGCCCACGGTCCGGCGCCCACAAGTCCCACTCGTACCGGCGCGCCGGTCCATGCCGCGACTTCCCGCGCAGGGGCGGACGGCGGCAGCGGATGGTTCACGGTGTCTCTCCTGCGTGTGCGAGACGGGCGTCGGCCCGGTCGGGCGCGTACAGGTGCTCCACCACCATCGCGGCGGCGCCGGCGAGGCCGGCGCGGTCACCGAGGGTGGAGGTGACCACCTGCAGGTGGGCGGTGGTGCGCGGCATGGCGCGCTGGTAGAGGAGTTCGCGCACTCCGGTGACGAACGGCGTGGAGGCGAGGTCGCCGGAGATCATCAGCACGCCGGGGTTGAGCAGGGTGACGACGGTGACCAGCACTTCACCGACCCGCTGGCCGGCTTGTCGTGCGAGCCGCACGGCGTCCGGCTGCCCCGCCGCCAGATGTTCCCTCACGCCGGGGCCGGAGTCAGTGGGCAGTCCTTGGGCGGTGAGTTCGTCCGCGAGCGCGCCGCCGCCCGCGACCGCGCCGAGGCAGCCGTAGGAGCCGCAGCCGCACAGCGCGTCGTGCCGGTCGTGCAGCCGGATGTGGCCGATGTCGCCGGCGCCGCCGTCGATGCCGCGGTAGATCCGGCCGCCGATCACCACACCGGCTCCGATGCCGGTGGACGCCTTGACCAGCAGGAAGGCCTTGCAGTCGGGGAAGCTGTGGCGCTGTTCGCCGTAGGCCATGAGGTTGGCGTCGTTGTCGACCAGGACCGGCAGTGTTCCGGCGGCGCCCCCGCCGACGTGGGTCTCGAACGCCGCGCCGAGGTGCTCCGCGATCGGGAAGCGGTCCCAGCGCGGCATCAGCGGCGGCTGGACGACCTGTCCGATCTCGAAGTCGACGGGGCCGGCGACGGAGAGGCCGATGCCGCACACCTTGCCGGGGCCGGTCCCCGTCTTGGCGAGCAGGGGGCCGAAGCCGCGCGCCAGCTGGTCGAGTACGACCTCGGGGCCCTCCTCCAGGACGATCGGCGCCGTGTGCTCGGCCAGGACGTTTCCCGCGAGGTCGAGGACGGCCGAGCGGGCGTGCCGCGGCTCCAGGTCGGCGGCGAGCACAACGGCGTGCGACACATCGAACTCCAGCCGCGTGGAAGGCCGTCCGCCGGTGGACGTACCTGTCGCCGCGCGCAGCCAGCCGGCCTTGAACAGCTGGTCCAGCCGGTGCCCGACGGTGGACCGGGAGAGTCCGGTCGCGTGCTGGAGTTCACCGCGGGTGGTCGCCTCACCGCTGCGGATGAGCCGGAGCAGGTGACCGGCGCTCGCCTGGTTGCCTGTCATCGTCAGTCCCCGTTCAACTTCTCGTGCATGTCAGCCCTTGTCGGCGCCGCTGGTCAGGCCCTCGGTGAGGAGGCGCTCCGCGGCGAAGAACAGCAGTACCACGGGGATGGTGAGCACCACGGACCCGGCCATCAGCACGGTCTTGGACACCTCTACGCCGTTGGCCAGTTGCTGCAGTCCGAGGGAGACCGTCCACCGGTCCGGCTCGGCGGCCAGAAAGAGCAGGGCGAACAGGAACTCGTTCCACGCGATCATGAAAATGTAGAGCCCGGTGGCCATGAGGGACGGCAGAGCCAGCGGCAGCACGACCTTGCGTACGGTCTGGAGCCGGGTGCAGCCGTCGAGCGCCGCCGCTTCCTCGATGGTGTACGGGATGGTGAGGAAGTAGTTCTTCAGCATGTAGATCGACACCGGCACGGTCTGGGCGATGTACACGATCGCCAGGCCGACCAGGTTGCCCTGGAGTCCGATCTTCGCGAACATCACGAACAGCGGGACGGCGAGGAGGGTGGCGGGGAAGAGGTACACCGCCAGGAACAGTGCGCTGACCTTGCGGTTGCCGAAGAACTTGAGCCGGCTGATGGCGTACGCGCCGGGGACGGCGGCGGCGAGGGTCAGTACGACCGTACCGAGCGATACGGCCGCGGAGTTGAACAGCATTTCGAGCAGGCCCTGGCCGCCCTCGGCGGTCGGCGCCAGGACGTTCTGGTACGTCGCCAGCGTGAGGTCCTTGGCGGAGACCCACAGGGAGCCGGGGTCCAGAAGGAGCGCGTCGATGGGTTTCAGCGACAGCAGCGCCATGTAGTAGAAGGGCGCGATCGTGACAACGGCCAGGAAGGCGATCACGACCCACCGGAGGATCCCGAAGAGCCTCTCCTCGAACTGGGTGCGGCTCATCATGAGGCTTCCTCCTCGACCTTCTTGGCGAAGAACTTGAAGTAGAGGCCCAGCAGGACCATGAGGATCGCGGCCAGGACGAGGGCCTGCGCCGCCGCTGCCCCCACGTCGTAGCGCGAGGTGAGGAAGTCGTACACGCGCACGGCGACGACCTCCGTGCCGGCTCCGCCGCCGGTGAGCAGGTAGACGTCGTCGAACTTGTTGAACGTCATGATGAAGCGCAGTACCGACAGCAGGGCGATGACCGGCATGAGTTGCGGCAGCAGCACGTACCGGAAGCGTTGGACCGGGGTGGCTCCGTCGACCTTCGCGGCTTCCTCGATCCCGTCCGGGACGGCCTGCAGCCGTGCGAGGAGGAAGAGGAAAGCGAACGGGAAGTACCGCCACGTCTCGAAGGCGATGACGGTCAGCAGTGCCAGCGGAACGTCGAAGTGCGCTCCGAGCAGGCTGACTTCGTAGTTCCGGGCCGAGAGGAAGGCGATCGGGCGGTCCCAGCCCAGCAGCCGTGCGCCCCACTCGTTGACGATGCCGTACTGCGGGCTGAGCGCCACCTCCCACACGAACGCGACGGCCACGACCGGCGCGACGTAGGGCAGCAGCATCGAGCCGCGCAACAGCCCGCGGCCGCGGAAGGGCCGCCGCAGGGCGAGCGCCGCGACCAGTCCGAGCAGCAGGGAGCCGGCGGTTGCGCCCACGGTGTAGGCGAGCGTGGTGCCGAGGCTCGTCCAGAAGCCGGGTGAGCCGAAGACCTTGTCGAAGTTCTCCAGGGACCAGTTGCCGAAGAGGCTCATCTGCTGGATGTCGACGAGTTTCGCGTGCTGGAAGGCGAGCAGCACGGTCCACAGGATGGGAACGACCACGACGACCAGCACCACGAGGAACGTGGGCGAGACGAAGGCCAGTCCGGCCCGGTTCTCCCGTTCGCTGACGGTCGGCGGGCTCTTCCGGCGGGTCGTCGCGCCGGTCTCTGCTGTGCTCATGGAGTACGTACCTCAGGGGGGAAGGGCGGGCGGGGCGGCTGGTGACGGCCCGGCTACCGCAGGGACTCCTGCAGGGCGGTGACTTCGTCGTGGGCCTCGCGGGCCGCTTCGGCGGACGAGATCTGCCCGCCGGTCATGGCGCCGATCGCCTTCGGCACAGGAAGCTCTCCGTTGGTGGCGCCGACGAGCGCTCCCTCGCCCTGGGCGATGCCCCAGCGCTGCATGTCGGACACGCCTTCGATGAGCTGGTCGAGCAGCTCGCGCGGGTAGACCTCGTCCATCGGCCGGCGTTCGTCGACGCCCAGACTGCTGGTTCGCCAGGCACGCTGGTACTGGGACGGGTCTTCGGGGGTCCCGGTGCGGACGGGGATCTTGCCTTCCGGCGCCATGCCGAACCAGTCCTCGTACCCCTTGCTCATCATGTATTCGACGAACGTCCGGGAGGCGCCGGTCTCGGCGGTCCTGGTGACGGCCCAGGAGGTGACCTCGCCGAGCTGCGTCGGCTCCTTGCCGTCCGGGCCCTTCATGGCGGTGACCAGCCCGGTGTTGCGGGCGAGGAAACCGGGGTCCTTCTTGCACTCCGGGCAGCTGGGCAGGGCGTCCTTGCGCAGGCCGGCGAGTTCGTCGAGCAGGAAGCTGGACCAGCCGAGCATCGCGGACCGGCCGGAGAAGTAGGTGGCGCGGGTGGAGTCGACGTTCTGGGAGCCCGGCGGGCCGTAGCCGCGGGCCAGCTTGTCGTAGGTGTCGAAGGAGGTGCGGCAGGCCGGGGAGTCGAGGCGGACGGTCCCCCGGCCGTCGACCAGCCGGCAGTCGTTGCCCACGGCGAAGCCCTCGAAAGTCTGCTGAGTGAGGATGTCCGCCGGGTCGGTGGCGAGCGAGATTCCGCTGCGGCCGTCCTTGTCGAGCGCCCGCGCCGCCTTCAGTACGTCCTCGTACGTGTCGGGGGCGGGCAGGCCCTCCTTCTCCAGGAGGTCCTTGCGGTAGGCGAGGAGCGCCAGCCAGGCGTCGGAGGGCACGCCGAGGCGCGTGTCGCCGTCGGAGGTGAGGTCGAGGGCTTTGGCGTCGAAGGTCTTCGTGTCGAGGCGTTCGACGATCTCGGTGGAGACCTCGGTGTTCAGCAGGTCGTTGCTGTACATCTGCCAGACCTGGCCCATGGGGGCGGCCGCGAGCACGTCGGGCAGCCGGCCGGCCGCGGCGGCGGACATGATCAGCTGCGGCAGCTGGTTCTCGTCGACGCCGACGAGCTCCACCTCCACCCCGGTCTCTTCCGTGAACCGGTCGAGGATCTTTTCCGTGGCCGCCATCCGGGGAGGCAGATTCTCCTGCGTCCAGACCGTGATCCGGTTGTCCGGCGCCGCGGTGTCTCCGGCCGAGCAACCTGCCAGCAAGCCGGCACTGAGCACGGTGGCCAGTCCCAGAGCGATCGTCCTCGACCGCCGAGCCTTTGTTCGCATGCAGTGTGTCCTCACGACTTTCGTTCCTTCGCGCTGCATCTAACCAGGGGCTTTTGCTGGTTGACAAGACATATCTCTAAGATATCTTCGACGTAAGTCGAGCACCTCCCCTCCCTCGGAGCACTCTGTGGAACGCGTTGTCCAGTTCACCGGCCCCCGACAGGTCGAAGTCGCCGAGCACACACAAGCGTCGCTGCCACCTGGCCACCTGCGGGTACGGACTCGCTTTTCGGGCATTTCAGCAGGTACGGAATTGACAGCTTATAGAGGGACAAATCCTTATCTGACCCGTACGTGGGACGCGGAGGCCAGGATCTTCCGGGACGGCTCGGCCGGCATCGAGTACCCCGTCGCCGGATGGGGCTACTCCGAGGTCGGTGAGGTCACCGAGGTCTCCCCCGAGCTCGTCGGCACGCCTGGCGTCCCGGTCCTCGGCGATCTGGTCTGGGGGATCTGGGGCCACCGCAGCGAGGGCATCGTTCCCGCCGATCGCATGATCGGGCACACCCTGCCCCCGGGTCTCGAACCGCTCGCCGGAGCCTTCGCCCGCGTCGGAGCGATCGCGTACAACGCCGTGCTCGCCTCCGACATCCATGTCGGCGAGGACGTCGCCGTCTTCGGACAGGGTGTCATCGGCCTGCTCACCACCCGCCTCGCCCAGCTCAACGGCGCGCGCGTCACGGCCGTCGACGCGCTCGACGGCCGGCTGGAGACCGCGCGGAAGTACGGGGCGACACACACACTCAACGCGCGCACGGACGCTGTCGCCGAACGCATCCGCGAGGCCACCGACGGCCTGGGCGCCGACGTCGCCATCGAGATCAGCGGTGTCTATCCCGCGCTCCACGAAGCTCTGCGTGCGGTGACCGTCGGGGGCCGTGTCGTCGCGTCCGGCTTCTATCAGGGGGACGGCACCGGGCTGCGGCTCGGGGACGAGTTCCACCACAACCGCGTGCAGCTCGTGTGCTCCCAGATCGGCGGCGTGCCGCCGCAGTTGGCGGGCCGGTGGACCGTCGACCGGCTCCAGCAGACCTTCCTGAAACTCGTGGCCGACGGCCAGGTCGACGTCACGTCCCTGGTCAGCCACGTCGTGCCGGTGTCCGACGCCGCCGACGCCTACGTACTGCTCGACGAGCGTCCCGCCGACGCCCTCCAGGTCGTCCTGGCATTCTGAAAGGCCCCTCGCCCCGTGACACAGCTCAAAACCGCCTGCCAGGAACAACTGCTGCCCGGCCACACCCTCCAGCAGAAGTGGGAGTTCGCCCAGGAGGCCGGGTTCGACGCCATCGAACTGCGCGCCAAGGGAGACCTCGGCTTCGCAGGACGCCTGCCCGAACTGCGCAGCGCGCTCGCCGACGGCGTCGTCATGCCGACGGTCTGTGTCGACATGCTGCACTTCTTCGGCGCGTTCGACGACAACCTGCGCAGGGACGCCCTGGTGCAGATGAAGTCGCAGCTCTCGGTGATCGCCGAGCTCGGCGGCCTCGGCGCGCAGACCCCGGCCTCGTACGGGATGTTCTCCCGGCGGCTGCCGCCGTTCGAACCGCCGCGCACGGAGGAACAGGACCGCGAGATCCTCCTCGCCGGTCTCACCGAACTCGGCGAACACGCCCGCAAGGAGGGCGTGAGCCTCTTCCTGGAGCCGCTCAACCGCTACGAGGACCACATGGTCAACCGCCTCGAGCAAGCGGTGGACCTGATCCGCGAGGTCGGCCTGGACTCGGTGAAGATCGGCATCGACAGCTACCACATGAACATCGAGGAGGCCGACCCTTCGGCAGCGATCCTGGCCGCTGCCCCGTACATCGGCCATGCCCAGGTCAGCGACTCCAACCGGTTCCAGCCCGGTGCGGGCCACCTCGACTGGCCGGCCTGGCTCGGCGCCCTGCACTCCGCGGGCTACGAGGGCTATCTCGCCGCGGAGTGCAGGCTGACCGGCGACCCGCTGGACGCCGTCCGCTCCATTCCGGCGTTCCTGCGCAGGGCGGGCGCATGACCACCCTGCCCGGCACACAGGCGCGCGGGGCCTTCGTACCCGCTCCCGCCCGGCCTGCCCCCTTGGAGCGCGGCGCGCTCGGGGCCCTGGGCCGGACCACGACACCCGTGCCCGCCGCCCCGGAGGACCTGACCCTCCTGCGCGGCGTGGCACGGGTACTCCTCGGCAACTGGACGGGTTCCTCGACCGTCCCCTCGCGCGCCCTCTACCCGCACCAGTGGAGCTGGGACTCGGCCTTCATCGCCATCGGGCTCCGGCACCTGTCGGCGCGCCGTGCGCAGCGTGAGCTGGAGACCCTGCTCGGCGCCCAGTGGGGCGACGGCCGTGTCCCGCACATCGTCTTCAACCCGGACGTGCCGCTCGGCGCGTACTTTCCGAGCCCGGACTTCTGGCGCTCCTCGCGGGCCGGCCGCCGTCTCGGCGCCCCCCGGGGCGTCGAGACCTCCGGGATCGTGCAGCCGCCCGTGCACGGACTGGCCGCATGGCTGGTCCACGAGGCCGACCCCGTCGAGTCGGAACGCCGTGGCTTCCTCCGGCGCGTCTACCCGCGGCTGGCGGCCTGGCACCGCTATCTGGCCGCTGAGCGGGACCTCGGCGGCGGCGGGCTCGCCGCGTGCGTGCACCCCTGGGAGCCGGGCCTCGACAACAGCCCGAGCTGGGACGCTCCGCTGTCGCGGGTCGTTCCGGCGCCGGAAGGCTCGTTCCGGCGTGCCGATCTCGACCACAGCCCCGCCGACGACCGCCCGACACAGCTGGACTACGCCCGCTACGTGGCTCTGGCGGCGACCTACCGGGACCACGGCTACGACGACACACGGACACCGCATGCCTTCGCGGTCGAAGACCCCTGCTTCAACTCTCTGCTGATCGCCTCCGAACACGCACTGGCCGACATGGCGGAAGTGCTGGGCCTCGACCCCGCCGGTCATCGCCGTCGCGCCCAAGAGCTCACCTCGGCGCTGGTGGCCCGGCTGTGGGATCCGGACGCCGGGATGTTCACGGCCCGGGACGTGCTCGCCGCCAAGGCCGGTACGGAACGGACGGTCGCCGGACTGGTCCCGCTGCTGGTGCCGGACCTGCCCGACGAGATCACGGCCACGCTGCTGCGCACGGCGCGCGGCAGCCACTTCCGGCTCGGCCAGGTGCACCTCGTGCCCAGCTACGACCTGCGGAGCCCCTCGTACGACGGCAACCGCTACTGGCGTGGACCGAGTTGGTTCAACACGGCCTGGCTGCTGCACCGGGGACTGCGCCTGTACGGCGAGGAATCGGAGGCCTCACTGCTGCGCGAGGGGTTCCTGACCCTCGCGGCCGACTCGGGCTTCTCCGAGTACCTCGAGCCGTACAGCGGAGAGGGCCGGGGCATCCGCGACTTCAGCTGGACGGCCGCTCTCGCGCTGGACCTGCTGCGCACCGGCCGCCGCCAACGCCACCACTAAGGACGGCTCCACTTCGATGACGGACCACCATCTCCTCGTCCACGACGGCACGTTCGCCCGAGTGACCGACTCGGGTGACATGACCGGCGCACGAGGTACCGCGCCCGACGGGCTGTTCTCCCGCGACGCCCGCCACCTCAGCCGATGGGAGCTGAGCGTCGACGGCTCCCCGCTCCAGGTCCTGGCGCCGGCCTCACGGACCGGTCCCTGCCGCCCCCTCACCGCGGTACTCACGCCGCCCGGCAGCCGGGACCACCCGCCTGCCTGCACCGTCTTCCGGGAACAGGTGCTGGCCGACGGCGCGTTGACCGAACGCATCCGGCTCACCAACAACCGCCCGGTGCCTGTCACCGCGCACCTCCGCCTCACCGCGGACGCCGACTTCGCCGACCAGTACGAACTGCGCGGCGACGACCGCACCTACGCCAAGCCGGGCGCGGTACACCACGTCGAGGTGACCGCGGACGGGCTCGCCTTCCGCTACGAACGGCCCGCGCCGCAGGGCGTGCCGGCCTGGCTCGCGCGCACCGTGGTGACCGCGGCGCCGGCGCCGCACACCGCGGAGCCGACAGGCGAACGCACGGCGCACTCGCTGCGATGGACCGTCCAACTGCCCGCGCACGGCAGCTCGGACATCCTGCTGCAGGTCTGCGCCCTGCCCTCCGGCGCCGACGTCGGCCCCCCACCCCTGCGTTCCCCCGGCGACGTGGCGGACCGGCTCGCCGCCGACCGCGCGGCCTTCACGGACAGGGCCCCGCGCCCGCACGACCTGACCGGCTGGAGCGAGCTCGCCCGCGCCTGCGAGCAGGGCCTCGCCGATCTCGCCGACCTCCGGCTGACCGTGGACGGAGCCGACGGCGCCCGCGTGCGGGTGCCGGCGGCGGGCATTCCGTGGTTCTTCGCCCTGTACGGCCGCGACTGCCTGCTCACCTCGTTCTTCGCTCTTCCCTACCGCCCCGAGCTCGCCGCCGCGTCCCTCACCGCGCTCGCCGCCGTCCAGGGCGCCGAGTACCGCACGGAACGCCAGGAGGAGCCGGGGCGCATTCTGCACGAGATGCGCCACGGAGAGCTCGCGCACTTCGGGGACGTCCCGTACGGCCGGTACTACGGCGCCGTCGACTCCACTCCCCTGTTCCTCTCACTGCTGCACGCCTACACCCAGCAGGTCACCGACGACGCTCTCGCGCGCCGCCTGGAGCCGGTGGCGCGCGCGGCGGTCGAGTGGATGTTCCGGGACGGCGGACTCGGCGACCGGGGGTGGCTCGTCTACTCCTCCGATGCCGAGGCGGGCGGCCTGGCCAACCTGAACTGGAAGGACTCCGTAGGCGCGATCTGCTTCCGCGACGGCACCCCCGCAGAAGGTCTTGTCGCGGTCGCGGAGGCCCAGGGGTACGCGTACGACGCGCTGGTCCGCACGGCGGAGCTCGCCCGCGTGAGCTGGGGCGACGCACCGTACGCCGACCGTCTCGCAGCGGCCGCCGACGACCTGCGCAGGCGCTTCCACCGCGACTTCTGGATGGCGGACGACCACTTCCCCGCCCTGGCCCTGGACGGCGCCGGCCGCCGGATCGACGCCCTCGCGTCCGACGCCGGGCACCTGCTGTGGTCGGGGATCCTCGACGCCGGCCACGCGGCGGCAGTCGGGCGCCGGCTCATGGAACCCGACTTCTTCTCCGGCTGGGGAATCCGGACGCTCGCGGCGCAACAGAGCCCCTACCACCCGCTCTCCTACCACCGGGGTTCGATCTGGCCGCACGACAACGCCGTGATCGCGCTCGGGCTCGCCCGGTACGGACTGGCCGAGGAGACCCGTGCGGTGGCCGGCGGGCTGGTGGAAGCCGCAGCCCTGCACGGGTGGCGACTGCCGGAGGTGCTGGCCGGTTACGACCGGGGAGACCATCCGTCCCCCGTGCCGTACCCGCACTCCTGCTCGCCGCAGGCATGGGCGGCGGCGACGCCGCTCGCGCTGCTCACCGCTCTGGCCTCGCTGCCCGGGGGTGCGGGTTCGCCCGCACGTGCCGACAGCTCGCTGCCGGACGCGGGCCACGAGCGCTCCCGCCTCGCACCGGATTCCCGTACGCCCCGTCCCGTGCCGTCGCGCGGGTGAGCCGGGCTCAGCGCGCCCGCAGCCGGCGCCAGACCGCCTTCGCGGCGTGGTGGCCCGACATGCCGTGGACTCCCGGGCCCGGCGGTGTCGCCGAGGAACAGAGGAAGACGGCCGGGTGCGCGGTGGCGTAGGGGACACGGGCCAGCTTGGGGCGGATGACCGTCTGCAGTCCGGCGAAGGCGCCGCACGCGATGTCGCCGCCCACGTAGTTGGCGTTGCGCGCGGCGAGTCGGGGCGGGCCGGCGACGGCGCGTGCCAGCACCAGATCGCGGAAACCGGGTGCGAAGCGCTCCAGTTGGCGCTCGATCACCTCGGTCGCGTCGCCCTCCCAGCCGGCGGGCACATGGCCGTACGCCCACAGGACGTGCTTGCCCTCGGGCGCCCTGGTCGGGTCGGTCACAGTCGGCTGGGCGGTGATCAGGAAGGGGACCTCGGGGGCGCGGCCGGCGACCGCCGCGCCGAGGGCGCTCTCGATCTCGCGCGCGGTGGGACCGATGTGGACGGTGCCTGCCGTGCGGGCCTCCTCGGCCGTCCACGGCATCGGTCCCGACAGCGCGTAGTCGATCTTGAAGGCGGAGGCGCCGTACTTGTAGCGCCAGTACGCCTGGCCGAGCCCGGCGATCCTGGCGAGCGCGGTGGGTGAGGTGTCGAAGACGTACGCCCGGGCCGGGGGCAGCTCGTCGAGCCGTCTGACCGGGGTGCCGGTGTGGATGGTGCCCCCTTGCTCGCGCAGGTAGGACGCGAGTGCGTCGGAGATCGCCTGCGACCCGCCGCGCGGCGTCGGCCAGCCCACCTCGTGCGCGGCCAGCGCGAAGAGCAGCGCGATACCGCCGGTGGCCAGACCGCTGGTGGGGGCGATGGCGTGGGCGGCGAGCCCGGCGAGCAGGCCGCGCGCCTTCTCGCCCCGGAAACGGCGGGAGAGCATGCTCGCGGGCCGGATCGCGTCGAGACCGAAGCGGACGAAGCGGTACGGGTCGCGCGGGAGCCCGTCCCAGGGGGTGCGCAGGAAGTCCGCGGCGAGGCTGTCCCAGTGGCCGAGATAGGGGGCGACCAGTCGGCGGTACGCACCGGCGTCGGCCGCGCCGAACGACATGGCGGTCGCGCCGACGGAACGGCTGAGCACCGCCGCCGTCCCGTCCGGGAAGGGGTGGGCGAGGGGCAGTTGGGGATGCAGCCAGGTCAGGCCGTACCGGTCGAGCGGCATGTCGGTGAAGGCGGGCGAGCCGACACCGAGCGGGTGGACGGCGGAGCACGGGTCGTGGCGGAAACCGGGGAGGGTCAGTTCCTCGGTCTTCGCACCGCCGCCGACGGTGTCCATGGCCTCGTAGACGGCAACCGAGAAGCCGCGGCGGGCCAGTTCGACCGCGGCTGTCAGCCCGTTGGGGCCCGCTCCCACGACGACGGCATCGAGCATCGACGGCACCTTCGGACTCCTTTGTCAGCCGACGCCAAGAGACTCAAGGATATTCCCGGGCACCGACATCGCGGGGCGGGGTACCTTCCCGTCGCGATGAACAACACGATCGAAGACATGGCGGCCCGGCTCACCCGCGTACGCGGGGTCCGTGCGGTCGCGCTCGGCGGCAGCCGGGCGCGTGGGGCGCACAGGCCCGACTCCGACTGGGATCTCGGCCTCTACTACCGGGGGAACGTGGATGTCGCCGCACTGACGGCGCTGGCGTCCGAGGCGACCGGCGGGCCGGTGGACGTAGCCGGACCCGGCGGCTGGGGGCCGTGGGTCGACGGGGGTGCGTGGCTGTCGGTGAACGGCGCGCAGGTGGACTGGATCCTGCGCGACCTGAACCGCGTCGAGCGGGTATGGGCCGAATGCCTGGCGGGGCGGTTCGAGACGGGAATGCAGCCGGGGCACCCGCTCGGCTTCTGGTCGCCCGCGTATCCCGGCGAGGTGGCCCTGTGCCGGGTGCTGGCCGACCCGGCGGGCGAGTTGACGAAACTGCGGCAGCAGACGCGGAAGTACCCGGAGCCGCTGCGCCGGGCGCTGGTGGACGTGGCGTGGGAGGCGGAGTTCTCCGTCGCGGCCGCGGCCAAGTCGGCGAGGGCCTGTCCGGCGGACGCGCTGCACGTGTCGCTGTGCCTGTCACGGGCGTTCGGTGTGCTGGTACAGGCGCTCCACGCACACCACCGGGTGTGGTGCCTCAACGAGAAGGGCGCGCTGGCGGCCGCCGCGGCGTTCCCCGGCGTCCCGGCGGACTTCGCCGCGCGCGTCTCGTCTGCGCTCGCCGGCCTGGACGCGGCCGCGGTGGAGTCCGCGGGTGAACTGGTCCGCGAGGTACGGGCCCGGCTGGTTTGAGCCGGGCCCCTTCCGGATCAGCCGGGGGGCTGCCTCAGCTGAGCAGTTCGCGTATCCGGCGGGCCGTGGCCTCGTCGCGCGCCGCCGTGAACGGCAGGACGTTGCCGCCCGTGATACGGAACGGCTCCCCCGCAAGGGTCAGATGAGCGCCGCCCGCCTCCGTGACCAGGAGCAGTCCGGCCGCATGGTCCCACGGCAGTTCCCAGGAGAAGGCAACGGCGTCGAGGTCTCCTCGCGCGACGCCCAGGTACTCCAGGCCCGCCGAGCCGCAGGGCCTCGCGTCGACGCCCGGCACGGCGAGTCCGAGCAGCGCGCGCTTCTGCTCCGGGGTCGTGTAGTCGGGGTGGGACATGGCGATCCGGAGCTCCGCGTCCGGGGCGGGGGAACCGGACCGAATCGGCGCTCCGTTCAGCGTGGCGCCCGCACCGCGCACGGCGACCGCCAGCTCGTCCAGCACCGGTGCGTACGTCCACGAGGCGAGGATCTCGCCGCGCAGCGCGAGCGCGACGAGCGTGCAGAAACCGGCCTCGCCGCGGACGAACTGCCGGGTGCCGTCGACCGGGTCGACGATCCAGACCGGCGCGTCGCCGTGCAGCCCGTCGGCGCCGGCCGGGTCCACGTGCACCCCTTCCTCGCCGACGACGACCGAGCCCGGCAGCAGCGCCGTCAGCGATGCGGCCAGGTGCTCCTCGGCGAGCCGGTCGGCGATCGTGACGAGGTCGTGCGGGCCGGTCTTCTCGTCGACCTCGTGCGCGGCGAGCCGACGGTGGCGCGGCATGATCTCGGCGGCCGCCGCCTTACGGACCGCCTCCTCGACGTCGGACAGATCACCGGTCAGAAAATCATCGATCATGCCCCAAGACAATCACGCCCGGCCGACATCCCGGGAGGCGGTCAGCGCCCCACCGCGTAACCCTGCATTCCCCGGGGGTTCGCCGCCGCGGACAGGACGCCGGTGTGCGGGTTCCTGGCGACCGCGCAGAGCCGGCCCTCCGACCAGGGCCCGCCGACGGTGACGTCATGGCCGCGGTGGCGCAGACCCGCGACGACTTCGGGCGCCGTGCGCGCCTCGACGGTGACGCTGCCGGGCCGCATGCCGCGGGGGTAGAAGGACCCGGGGAAGGCGTCGTTGTGCCAGTTGGGGGCATCGATCGCGCCTTGGAGGTCGTAGCCGCCGCGGACCGGCGGCAGCAGGGCTGCGGCGAGGAAGAAGTGCAGCTGCCACTGGTCCTGCTGATCGCCACCCGGCGTGCCGAAGGCCATCACGGGCACGCCGTCGCGCAGCGCCAGCGAGGGGCTCAGGGTGGTGCGGGGGCGCCGGCCGGGCGTGAGGGAGTTGGGCAGGCCGGGCGCGAGCCATGTCATCTGCAGGCGCGTGCCGAGCGGGAAGCCGAGCTCGGGCACGACAGGGTTGGACTGCAGCCAGCCGCCACTGGGGGTCGCCGCCACCATGTTGCCCCAGCGGTCGACGATGTCGACGTGGCAGGTGTCGCCCTGTACCGCGCCGTCCCGTGCCACGGTCGGCTCCCCCGCGCCGGCCGCGCCGGCTCCAGGTGCGGGAAG
>NZ_JBEXRZ010000177.1:0-14995 GCF_040613325.1 Streptomyces sp. NPDC006283
ATCAGTTGCGTGATGTCATGGCGGTTTCCGCTGGTCAGCGAGGCGGCGAAGGGTGCGCCGTGCCGGTCGGTGATCAAGTGGTGCTTGCTGACCGGTCACGCGGCCGACCGGCGGGAAACCGGACTGGCGCCCCCGCTTACGGCCGCTCTGCGGCCACGGCTTCTTTTCCGGCCGACGGAGGGTGTCCGAGGAGGGTGGCATCGAGGGTTCCCCGAGTTGCGCCCAAGCCGCCGCTCCAGCGCCGATACCCGCACGATCTACTGCTCGTTCGTCGCAGCGACCTGCCGCTGGAGCGGCTCGATCACCGCGAGGAGATCCTCACGCTACGCAGACTCCAGGGGGAGGACTCGGCCACGGAACCTGCCCCCCACCGCTACCTGTCACGTCGTCAGGCAGGAACCCACACCCGACGATCTGGATGTTTGCCAAGATCCTGCGTGATTGCCGACAGCAGGGCGGTCTCCACCACGCCGTACGTGCCGTCGTCCACATGCGCAACCTCGCCCTGGCCGCATGATCGGAACACGCGAAACCCTCTGACCTGCAAGATCACAGTCCTGTGTAACGCGCTTTAAGTACGTATTGCTCAGGTAACCGTGAGATGGGTGAAGGAGGCTCGGTGAAGGGGCGGAGATCCCGAGGAGGTCGGGACACTTCCTTCCTGTGCTGAAGGCTCGTCCATTCAGTCTCCGAAGGTAATCATTATGTATCTTACCGCCGCGCTCAGAACCCCCTGGTGGGGCAGCCGACTAACAGACAAGCTCGCGGCCCGTCCCGGACAACCGTGAGTTGCGCCTTTCGGCTCCGCGTAAGTCTATTGACGAACGGCGACGTGCCGCCAGCTCCGACCTGACCGCAGCGCTGACTACTTACCTCAGAATCATTTCACCCAGTGCATGCTGCACTGCTGGCGCACCGTTCTGCCCTGCGCCGTACTTGCCCAATGCCATTCATTCATACCCGGGACGGTTTACAGCCTCAGCGTCGTGTTCACCGACCGACCGACAGCGTATCGAGGGTTTGTTGACGCGTCTTCCTGCCCAAGGCTGTCTACCGTTACCCGTGAGTCCGTGCCGCGCTCGGAGGAGGACGTATCTGTGACGACCGCGCCAGGAAACGAAACCATTCTCGGTATTAGCCCGTTCGGTGAACCCGATCCCAGAGTCGTCGCCGCGGTCTGCCGAAGCGGTGGTCTCGGCGTGCTGGACCTCGGCGTGGGAGACCGACGGGCCCGTGAGGCACTGGCCACGGTCCGGCAATGGGTGCCGGGGCAGTTCGGGGTACGGGTGACTGCGAGATGTTCCGTCACTGCGGAGGATCTGGCGGGTGGGGACGCCGTCCCCACGGTACTGCTCGGCGCTGACTCACCAATGCGCCCATGTGATCTTCCAGACTCCCGGGTCTTGGTGGAGGTAACAAGCCTCGACGAGGCACTCGCAGCCGCGCAAGGCGGTGCACACGGCCTGATAGCCCGGGGCAGCGAGAGCGGCGGGCGAATCGGCGAGCTGAGTACCTTCACCCTGCTTCAACAGCTTCTGTCCGAGCCAAGATTGCTACTACCCGTCTGGGCCTGCGGAGGTATCGGGCCGCATACCGCGGCCGCTGCCGTGGTCGGAGGAGCCGTGGGTGTCGTATTGGACACTCAGCTCGCGTTGCTCGCTGAGTCCGGTGTCGCCGAGGATGTTGCCGCGGTGCTGCGGGCGATGGATGGTTCGGAGACCGTCGTGATGAACGGGCACCGGGTACTGCCACGGCGGGGACCAGGCGTACCTCCGCTTCCGGAAGATCCGGCGGAGGTGGCCGCTCTGCTAGACGCTGAAGCCCCTGCGCTCTGGCCGCTACCGGTGGGCCAGGATGGTTGGATGGCCGTTCACTTCGCCAGGCAGTGGGGGCAGGTTGGCGCTGCGATCCGCGCAGTGACCGCTGCGATCCATGACGCGGTGCTGGATGAGACGCCGCCGCAGGCGCTGCGGAGTGACTCCCGCATGAGCCGGGCACTGGGTACACCGCTGCCCGTGGTGCAAGGGCCGATGACCCGGGTCAGTGACCAGGCAGAGTTCGCCGCTGCGGTCGCGCAGCACGGTGCGGTGCCGTTCCTTGCGCTTGCGCTCGCCGGTGCCGGACAGACCCGCGACCTACTCAAGCGGACCCAAACCGCGTTGGACGGCCGCCCGTGGGGGGTTGGCATGCTTGGCTTCGTCCCCGATCGGACATGGGCCGCACAGCTGGAAATAGTCAAGGAGCTCAAGCCGTCTTTCGCTCTCATCGCGGGGGGCTGGCCCTCGCAGGCGTCCTCGTTGGAGGAAGCAGGCATAGAAACCTTTCTGCATGCACCTTCACCCGGCCTGCTTCGGCAATTTCTGGCCGCCGGCGCCCGCAAGTTCATCTTTGAGGGCTCCGAATGTGGTGGTCACGTGGGCCCCAGAAGCAGCTTCGCCCTGTGGGAGGCACAAATTGCCGTACTCAACGAGTTCCTCAACTCGGCCGGAGACGATGCCGAGTCGCTGAGGGTCCTCTTTGCCGGCGGGATACATGACGCGCGCTCCTCGGCGATGGTCGCCGCCCTCTCCATCCCGCTGACCGCTCGGGGTGTGGCCGTAGGGGTGCTCTTGGGCACTGCATATCTGTTCACCGAAGAAGCGGTGAGTTGCGGAGCAGTACGGCCTCTGTTCCAGCAGCAGGTCCTTCGGGCACGCCGGACCGAGTTGCTGCAGTCCGCGCCCGGTCACGCAACCCGTTGTATCAGCAGTCCGTTCACCGATGAATACCGGTCCGTCAAGGCGAACCTGCGGTCACGGGGCGTGACGGGCCGGGAGGCGTGGGAACAACTTGAGCGGCTCAATGTAGGACGGCTGAGAGTCGCCAGCAAGGGCATCGAGCGGGTCGGCGACGAGCTCGTCAACGTCGACGAGGCCAGACAGCTGTCACATGGCATGTTCATGGCGGGAGAGGTGGCCGTCCTCCGGTCTGATGTCATGACGGTTCCCGCACTGCACGCATCTGTCAGTACCGACGCCGTCAGCTTCTACGCCGCACGTGCCGAGTTCCTGCGCAAACACCTCGGGCTGGGCAAGTTGCATGAGCAGGCACCGCTACCTTCTGCCCCGGACATCGCAATCATCGGGATGTCCTGCATGTTCCCGGACGCTCCAGACTTATCCACTTTCTGGTCCAACGTGGTTGCCGGAGCCGACGCCGTCACCGAAGTACCGCCCGAGCGATGGGACACAGCCGTCTACTATGCGCCCGAGGCGGACGACGCCCACACGGAGTCAAAGTGGGGAGGGTTCCTTCCCGCCATTCCATTCGACGCTCTGCGTTACGGAATTCCTCCTTCCTCACTCGGCAGTATTGAGCCCGTACAACTGTTGTCCCTGGAGGCGGCGCACCGGGCGCTGAAGGACGCCGGGTACGGCAAGCGTGAGTTCGACCGTTCCCGAGCCGCTGTCATCTTCGGGGCCGAGGCGGGCAGTGACCTGTCCAGCGCAGCGGCCCTGCGTGCCGTTCTGCCCGCATATCTGGGGAAGCTGCCGCCCGGCCTGGATGCCCAGCTGCCAAGGCTCACTGAAGACTCTTTCCCCGGCATGCTGGCCAACGTCATCTCGGGCCGTATTGCCAACCGCCTCGATTTGCGCGGTAGCAACTACACCGTCGACGCCGCCTGCGCCTCCTCCCTAGCCGCGGTGGACATCGCCTGTAAGGAACTCTCCAGCGGTACCAGCGACCTGGTCCTGTGTGGAGGTGCAGACCTGCATAATGGGATCAACGACTACATGTTGTTTTCCTCCGTGCACGCTCTGTCCCCGACCGGTCGTTGTCGCACCTTCGACAGCAGAGCTGACGGCATAGCGCTGGGCGAAGGTGTCGCCTGCCTGGTACTCAAACGGCTGGCCGACGCGGAGCAGGACGGAGATCGCGTCTACGCCGTGATCAAAGGGGTGGGAAGCGCAAGCGACGGCAAATCTCTGGGTCTGACCGCGCCCCGCGCGGAAGGGCAACGCGCCGCCCTGGAAAGGGCATACCGCAGTGCAGGCATCTCACCCGCCAAGGTCGGACTGATCGAGGCACATGGCACGGGAACCGTTGTTGGGGACCGCACCGAGCTGGAGGCCCTCACCGCTCTGTTCACCGAGGCGGGAGCGACTCGGGGAAACTGTTCCCTAGGATCGGTGAAGTCGCAGATCGGACACACAAAGTGTGCAGCGGGCCTCGCCGGTCTTATCAAGACCGCCATGGCGCTATATAACGGAGTTAAACCGCCCACCGCAAATCTGCGACAGCCCAACGCGGCCTGGGAGGCGGAGACCAGTCCTTTCACGTTCCATACATCGGCTCGACCATGGGCGGCTCCCCCCGCCGAACGGGTCGCCGGGGTGAGCGCGTTCGGCTTCGGCGGAACCAACTTCCACGTGGTGCTGCGCGCCCATGACGGAGGGCCGCCACCCATGCACGCGTTCGACCGGTGGCCTGCAGAACTCTTCATCTTCCGTGGTGCCGAACCGGAAGGAGCGGGCCAGGTAATCAGAGAACTACTGGCACTGGCCGAGACGAACGATCGCAATGGCCGTCCTTGGAAGCTGCGCGACCTTGCGGCGACCGCGGCGCGGCACTGTGACTCCTCCGCGCACCCGGTGCGCTCCGCGGTCGTCGCCGCAAGCCTGGACGAGCTGCCTGGTCTGCTGCACCGAGCGCTCGCAGGCGAGCACGATCCTGTAGCGGGGGTTTTCGCTGATGGAGCGGATCAGAGCCCCGGTTCCCGGGCCGGAGCCAAGGTGGCCTTCCTCTTCCCCGGGCAGGGAAGCCAGCGGCCGGGCATGCTAGCCGAGCTATTCGTCGCCTTTCCGGAAATCCAGCGGTATCTCCAGCTGGGCCGTGAGTGGGCCGGCGCGCTCTATCCACCGACCGCCTTCGCCCCCGCCGTTGCGGCCAGGCAGTTGGCCCGGATCACCGATACCAGGGTCACCCAGCCCGTGCTGGGTATCGTCGGACTGGCAGCGCACGACCTGCTCCGCCGCGCCGGAGTGAATCCGGACATGATGGCCGGACACAGCTATGGCGAAGTGATTGCCCTCTGTGCTGCGGGCGCCTTCGACCCTGCGGTCTTGCTCGAAATCAGTCGGCAGCGGGCCGACGCGATTCTCTCCGTGGCCGGACCGGACCCCGGTGCCATGGCCGCAGTCACACTCGGCGCGAAGGACGTTGCCCGGCTGATGGACACTGCTGGCCTGACGGACCGCGTCGTCGTCGCGGCGCACAACGCACCGGAGCAGGTCGTCATTTCAGGGTGCACCGAGGCTGTGGCCACTGCGGTGGAGCGGATACGTCAGAACGGCCACAGCGCCACGCCAATCCCGGTGGCCTGCGCTTTCCATAGCCCCGTTGTCGCGGACGCAGGTGAGCGGTTCGCTGAGGCGATCGCGCACCAGTCCATCGGCGTACCGGAGGTTCCGGTCTGGTCCAATCGCAAGGCGGCCCCCCATTCGGGCCGAGCCAAGGACATTCGGTCCGAGCTGGCGGCTCAGATTGAGGCGCCAGTACGGTTCGTAGACCAGATCGAGGACATGTACAAGGCTGGCGCCCGCGTATTCGTCGAGGCCGGCCCGGGTTCAACCCTCACCTCACTGGTGTCGGCGATCCTTCGCGGCCGCCCGCATACAGCTGTGAGCTGCGACGGCGGGGAGGACCGCGGAGTGCGCGGCCTTCTGCAGGCCCTTGCCCAGGTAGCCGTAGCCGGTGTGCCGATACGTACCCAGTGGATGTTCCGTGGTCGCGACGCTGCCGTGCTGAGCGACCAGCCCCCGCCCGAACGCCCCGGCTGGATCGTCAACGGACACCTAGTGCGCTCCGCTGATGGCAGCCATCTGCCCGGTTCACTGACGCCAGCCCGACGAATCCAGGAGGTAATGGTGAACGAGACCGACCAGGGCAGCCATGACGTCGACCGGGACCGGATGGTGGCAGAATTCCTCCGTACTAGCCGGGACATCGTCGCCGCACAACGCGATGTGCTCCTGACGTACTTCGGTGGTACGCCGGGCGCGCAGCAGGCTCACACCACACCAGTCGTGGCACCCATGGCGATAGGTGCGGACCAGTCAGGCTCCGCACCTATCCCGGCCGTGGGCCCACCACAGCCCGTAGAGATTCCTGCGCCGGTGGGCCCATCGGACGTGCTGCGGACCGTTCTCGACGTCATCAGCGAGCGCACCGGCTATCCAGTAGACATGATCGAGCCCGGTCTCGACCTCGAAGCAGATCTCAGTATCGACTCCATCAAACGGGCTGAGATAGTTGGTGAAATCGCGGTCCGCGTCGGCGCCAGCGGGCAAGCCGACACCCAACGCACCGACGACGACTTGGGCGCTATGTCCAGCGCCCGTACAGCCTCAGGCCTGGCCGAGTTGCTAACCTCGTGGATCGGCAGAGCCGCAGAGCGGCACCCGGAGCGCGACCCATCTGCCTCAGACGGGCCTCATTTCGCGTTCCCGGACAGTACTCCGGCACCCGTGTCCCAGCCCGGCGAGACACCTACCCGGCTGGTGCTGCGCAAGGTCGCTCTACCAGAGTCATCGGCATCCCCGACTGGCCTGTCCAGCAAGAGGTTTGCATTGCTGGGTCACGGCGCCCTGGCCGAGAGCCTGTCTGCACGACTGGAGGCTGCGGGCGCCCGGACGGTGATACTCGACAGATCCCACATACTCACGGACGACGACGGTCCGCTGGACGGAGTTTTCCATCTAGAAGCGCTTAGCGTCGGCGAAAGTCCACTTCTGCCGGAGGCGTTCCCGGTGTTCCAGGCGGCGCTGCGGCGTGGGCCTCGGTGGCTGATCGCGGCGGCCCCGGGCGGCGACCCCTTGACTCGCGGCAGGGCGGACGGGCTGAGGGGCATGTTCCGCACCATAGCCAAGGAGTACCCCGACATGATGTCCAAGGTCGTCGAACTCCCTCCGGGGTGGTCGGCAACGGACATGGCGGAACCGCTGATCGACGAGTTGCTGGCCGACTGCCCGAGCCCAGTCGTCCTCCGGACAGCAAGCGGGCGGTACGGGCTGGAATTAGCCGAGGAAGGGCTCGGTCCGCTCGCGGATCGAGGAGCCGGACCAAAGGGCGATGGTACGCCTGAGACTCTGGCGATGGGGCTGGATCACGATTCGGTAGTCCTACTGGTGGGCGGGGCCCGGGGGATTACAGCCCAGTTCGCCGGTGCGCTCGCGGCCGCGACCCGCTGTCGAATTGAACTGGCCGGGAGGACGACGGCCCCCGTCGGCAACGAGGATCCGAACACGCGGTCGGCGCGTGACCGGGCGGCGCTGAGGGCCGCCTTGGCGGTGCAGGGAGGCCATCTGGCCACTGACATCGAGCGAACAGTCTCAAGGATCCTGGCACAGCGGGAGGTTGGCGCCACAATCAGAGGCTTGAGCGAGCTGGGCAGCCAGGTGCGGTACCACTCGGTGGATGTCCGGGACGCCAGCTCTGTGCAGCGGCTACTCACGGAGATCCACGCCGAACATGGCCGACTGGACGGCGTGATCTATGGCGCCGGTGTGATCGAGGACTGTCCACTCACACGGAAAAGTTCCGATTCCTTCCGCCGGGTATTCGACACCAAGGTCGAAGGGGCTCACGCCCTGTTGAAGGCATTGGAGAGTTTACCGAATAGGCCACACTTCACAGTGTTATTCGGCAGTGTCTCCGCCGTCGTAGGCAATCGCGGACAGGTCGACTACGCGGCGGCCAACGACGCCCTAGACAACCTGGGGCGCCGCTGGGCAGCACGTACCGGACACCGGGCCCTCACAGTCCACTGGGGCCCGTGGGCCCCCATCGGGGAACACAGCGGCATGGTCACCCCAGAACTCGCGCGCGAGTACGCCCGGCGAGGCGTCGGGCTGATCGATCCCGAAGAGGGAACACTCTGCCTACTGCGCGAGCTTGCCTGGGGCCAGGATTCGGCCGGTGCTGTCGTCTACACCGCATCGGAGCTGATGAGGTGACCCAGAGGTACGAATCCCGGCCCGCAGCCGCGATTGTCGGAATGGCAGCCCTGTTTCCCGGGGCCCCAGACCTTGACGCGTACTGGCGGAATCTGGCGGCCGGGACGGATGCGATCACCGAGGTGCCTTCCGGGCGGTGGGACGCCGAGTTTTACGATCCCCAGGCGGTCGGGCGTTCGGACCGGGTCTACTGCCGGCGTGGCGGCTTCGTCGACCAGCTGGCCCAGGTAGAGGTGACCCGATTCGGCATCATGCCAAGCTCTGTGGCGGGTACCGAACCGGACCAACTTCTGGCGCTGCAAGTGGCAGCAGACGCGATCTCCGATGCTGGCGGCGAGGACCGGCTGCCCGACCGCGACCGGGTCGGCGTGATCCTGGGCCGCGGTGGCTATCTGACTCCCGGCCTCTCCCGCGGGTCCCAGCGGGTGCGGACGGCCAATCAACTCCTACGCACCCTTGGCGAGCTCCTGCCCGGTCTTGACGCAGGACGGCTGGAACAGGTCCGCGCGGCGTTCACGCAGCAACTGGGGCCGGACGAGCCCGACCAGGCGATCGGGCTCATACCAAACCTCACCGCATCGCGAGTGGCCAACCGGCTCGACCTGCGCGGTCCTGCGTACACGGTGGACGCTGCCTGCGCGTCCTCCCTCGTCGCGGTCGACCAGGCAGTGGGTGAACTCGCGGCCGGCCGGTGCGACTTGGTGCTCGCGGGCGGCGTACACCACTGCCACGACATCACGCTATGGAGCGTCTTCAGCCAGCTTCGCGCGCTGTCCCCGAGCGAGTGTATCCGCCCCTTCGACCGGGACGCCGACGGCCTACTGATCGGTGAGGGGACCGGTATCGTGGTACTCAAGCGGCTCACCGACGCCTTGCGCGACGGTGACCGGCTCTATGCCGTTATCCGCGGCACTGGGGTGGCCAGTGACGGCCGCAGCAGCAGTCTAGTGAACCCCGATCGCGCGGGCCAGGTAAAGGCAGTGCGACAGGCATGGCGGGCGGCTGGCGTTGATCCGACGGAGCCGGGTTCTCTTGGCCTGCTGGAAGCGCACGGGACCGCGACACCGTCAGGAGACACCGTAGAACTGGCGACCCTGGCCGAAGCCTTCGGACCGGCCAGCGGCACAGAGCGGGCGGTCATCGGGTCGGTGAAGTCGATGATCGGTCACACCATGCCAGCCGCGGGCATAGCGGGCCTCATCAAGGCAGCCCTCGCTTTGCACCATGGGATACTGCCACCGACGCTGCACTGCGAGAGCCCGCATCCCGCACTGGCGCGCACTCGGTTTCGCCCCATCGCCGTGGCGGAGAGCTGGCGGGTCGAGAACGAGCAAGGTGTGCGTCGGGCGGCCGTCAACGCCTTCGGGTTTGGCGGTATCAACGCCCACGTGGTGCTGGAAGCGGCACCCGCCGCAGGCGCCCGTGCGCCCCGGCTCTCAGCCACGGTGCGGGAACGCGAACGAGTACTGCAGCTCGCTGCTGACAGTCCAGAGCAGCTCGTAGTTATGCTAGACGCCGACGATTCGGCGGTGCTCACCGCGGCCGTCGACGGGCAGGCACACGGCCGGGGCAGCTGTCGCTTGGGTATCGTGGACCCGACCGGCCCACGGCTTGCTCTGGCCAGACGTGCGGTAGCCACTGGCCGTCCATGGCCAGGCCGTAATGATCTGTGGTTCGCCCCGACTCCCCTTCTCGGAGCCGACACCGGCGGGCAGCTGGCCTTCGTCTTTCCCGGCCTCGAGGCCGGTGCCCGGCAGGACGTCGCCGATGTCGCAGGGCACTTCGGGCTGCCTGCGCAGCTGGCGTCTCGCTCTGCTCAGGTGGCCGCACCGACAGACGTTGGCCGGCACGGGGCCGAAATCATCGCCGTGGGACGCGTGCTGGATGCTGCACTGCGCCGGATGGGCCTCGTGCCGGATGCCGTCGCCGGCCACAGTGTGGGCGAATGGACCGCGATGATCACCGCCGGCCTGTTCGCTGGCCAGGAGGCCGACGCATTCACGGAATCGTTTGATCCGGACGAGGTCACCGTTCCGGGTCTGGTTTTCGCCGTCCTGGGGGCTCCGGCTGACCGGGTCGCCGCCGCCGTCGAGGACCGGCCGGGAGTCGTGCTTTCCCACGACAACGCACCGGACCAGGCAATGGTTTGCGGGCTGCCAGGCCCGGTGGACGAGCTCATGCGCTGGTTCCGCGCACGGAACGTCCTCGGCCAAGTCCTGCCGTTCCGTTCGGGCTTCCATACCCCCATGCTGGCCCCCTATCTGGCACCCATCCGCCAAGCAATTGAGCGGTTCACTCTTTGCCAACCCACTGTGCCCGTCTGGTCGGCGACGACCGCCTCTGTGTATCCGCGCTCCGAAGCGCAGGTCCGTGAGTTGTTCATCCGCCATCTGCTGGAACCTGTCCGTTTCCGTCCGCTCATCGAGGCCATGTACGCAGCAGGCTTCCGGGTATTCGTTCAGATGGGAACGGGTCAGGTCGGCGCGTTGATCGATAACATCCTGTATGGCCGACCGCATCTGACAGTGTCTGCCGGCTCCCCGCACCGCGGCGGGCTCGCGCAGCTGCGGCGGGTCACTACTGCCCTGTGGGTGGCCGGCGAGGAACCGATTCCAGATCCCCTGAGCGTCCATCGCAGTGCGCATGGCCGACCCCCTCCGGTCCGACTGGACCTCGGTGGAGGGCTGGTCTCCCTGGACCAGGAGACCCTGGGGAGCATTCGCTCAGTGCTCGGCAGTCACCAGCACAACGGCACCACGGAAGGCGGACTGGCGCTTCTGAAAGACCTGGCGGACCGGGTTCCTCTCGCGGGTGATCTTGCCATGTCGCTGGAGGAAACCGCTGAGGCCGCCACCACGGTGATGGCAGCCGCGGACAGGACGGTTCCACGCTCCATGACGGCAGCCACCCAGCCACAGTCGGGCCAGGAAGGCTCACAGGCAGCCGACAACTTCGCCGACGTGCTGCACGTGTCCACCACCGCCATGCCGTATCTGCTAGATCACTGCTTCATTAAACAGCGGTCTGGCTGGCCCGACGAGGAGGACCGTCGGCCAGTTGTCCCGGCCACGACGGTGGTCCAGCACATGATGGACTACGCCGAGCGGGCGCGGCCCGGTACACGGGCTGTGACGGTCCATGACGTGCGCCTGAATCGGTGGGTGGTAGCGAGCCCCCCCGTCGACGTGTCGGTCACGGTCACGCCCCAGGACCAGGGGTGGGTCGACGTGGCCTTCGGCGGGTTCGCCTGTGCCAAGGTGGAGCTGGCCGATCGTCCTCCGGGCGGTGCACCACCACCCTGGACGTGGAATCCCGAGGAGGAACGCCGACCGCAGCTGACAGCAGGTGAACTCTACAGCGACCGCTGGATGTTCCACGGCCCCGCATTCGAGGGCGTCACGGAGATCACCGCCATTGGCGAGGCCCATGTACGCGGCACTATCACCGCTCCGGCCGCCCCCGGCGGCCTGCTGGACAACGTCGGGCAGCTGCTCGGCTACTGGATCATCACTACCCTGATCGAACGGACTGTGGTGTTCCCAGTGCGGATGCGGCGGATCCGTTTCTACGGGCCGCATCCCGCCCCGGGCACCCGCGTGAAGTGCCTGATAAGGGTCACTTCCGTCGAAGATTCCGCCGTGCACGCGGACGTACAAGTCTTGGGCGAAAACGGCGTATGGGTGGAGATCAACGGCTGGCAGGACCGCCGCTTCGACAGCCATCCCGAGACACAGGTGCAGGAACGGTTTCCAGAGCGGAACACGCTCTCCGTAATGCAGAAGGGCGGCTGGTGTCTCGTTCACGACCGATGGCCAGACCTCGCCTCCCGTGACCTCGTTATGCGCAACCATCTCAGCCGCGTTGAACGGGACGAGTACGAGCGGTGCCCGCCCCGCGGCCGCCCCAGGTGGCTGCTTGGCCGGATCGCGGTAAAGGACGCCGTCCGCCGGTGGCTCTGGGAGCATGGGGAAGGGCCGGTCTTCCCCGCAGAGATCCGAGTCAGCAACAACGAGGACGGCCGGCCACAGGTCGCTGGACTCCACGGCAGACGCCTGCCTGATCTGGACGTCACGCTGGCGCACTGCGCAGAGACGGGAGTGGCTTTCGTACGCCGCAGTGCGCGGCATGGCCGTGACGGGGTCGGCATCGATGTCGAGGAAATCACCCAAAGACCGCCACAGACTTTGGATGTCGCGCTCAGCCGTGCTGAGCGCGAGCTCCTCCTTGAGCGGTGTACCGGGACTAGCGAGTCGCTGGCCGTCTGGTTCACCCGGTTCTGGGCAGCAAAGGAGGCCGTAGCCAAAGCTCAGGGCACCGGCTTCCGAGGGCGGCTGAAGGATTTCACTGTGGTTACAGCGCGACCCGATGAACTGGTGGTCGAAGCAGGTGGGTGCACATACCTGGTGCAGTGCCGCCAGATAGGCAACCCGGCCGACCTGCCCAACCGGGACTACGTCGTGGCATGGACCACCGGAACAACCGATGAGTGGGAGAAGAACCCGTGAAGAGTAGTCACCAAACACCAGTGATTGCCGACGAGATGGTGGTTTTCAGCGAGGTAGTCAGCATGCTCCACGCCGTGCTAGGCGAATGCGGTTCAGACGTCGACGAGATCACCATGGAGACCAGGTTCCATGACGATTTGGACTTGGAGAGCATCGACCTCGTGACCCTCGGCGGCTACCTGGGTAGCCGCTATGGAGAGCGTGTCAACCTCGCCGACTTCCTAGCCAGTCTCGAACTCGAGGAGATCATCTCTCTCACCATCGGGCGACTCGTTACCTTCGTGACCGGGTCCCTGCGCGCTGACAGGGAGACTGAGCAGTGGCAGTGATCAGCGCCAACGGCGTCGACCTGCACGTGGAGAGAATGGCTGCCCGCGGCACCGCCGAGGGCACGACACCGCCCATCGTCGTGTTCGTCCACGGCATGCTCGTCGATAGCTTGGTCACCTACTACTTCACTCTGGCCCCGTCCTTCGCCGCCGCGGGGATCGAAGTGATCATGTACGACCTGCGTGGGCACGGCCGCAGTGAGCGGCTGGCTCGCGGATACACACTCGACGACTTCGTCGATGACCTTGACGCTCTGCTCGACAAGCTCGCCGTGACGGAGCCTGTCCATCTCGTCGGCAACTCTTATGGCGGGACGATAGCGTTTAGCTACGCCGCGCACCGTCCCGACCGGGTAGCAAGTGTCTCAGCAATTGAATCTGAACCGGCGACTCGTGCTTGGTCACGGAAAATGGCCACCAATCTCCGCCGTGCGTCAGTCGAGTTCGCCCGCGAAGACCTCCACGAGCGCCTCACCGAGCAGCACGGGCCACATGTGTCCCGGCGGCTGAGGTCCGCCTCACGTCTACTGAACTCCAGCACCATGGCCCAGGACCTTCCGGCCAGCCATGTGCTCGACGAGGAACAGATCCGATCGCTGCGCTGCCCTGTACTGGCCATCTACGGCAGCGAGTCAGAACTCGCAGCCCAGGCACCATGGCTAAGGTCACTCCTGCCCGACTGCCGGACCGTGGTGGTCCCTGGACAGGAGCACTGGGTCCTGATGGGCGCCACGCAGTTGGTAAGCAACCTGATCACGGCATGGATTCGCGGTCACCACCAGGTTGCTCGGACACCGGACGTCGGTAGTCAATGAGCGGATTCCTGTTCGTAGTGCCGCCGCTGGTCGGGCATATCAATCCTACCCTCGGGGTGGGAGCCGAGCTGATCCGGCGAGGTCACCGGGTGGCCTGGGCAGGGCTGCCGGATATCGTGCAGCCACTTGTGGGAGGGGACGCGGTGGTTTTCCCCTGCGCAGCACCGCCTCTGGATGACCCCGCCCTGGCCCGACCGTTGTCACTTCGGGGGCCTTCAGCGCTGAAGTTTCTCTGGGAGCGCTTTTTGGAGCCTCTAGCGGATGCCATGGCGTCGGGTGTCCGTACTGCGGTGGAGACCTTTCAGCCGGATGTGTTGGTTGCCGACCAGCAAGCGGTCGCTGGCGGCCTGGTGGCCGAACGACTTGCCGTCCCCTGGGCCACCTCAGCGACGACCTCGGCGGGTTTGACGGCGCTGGCGGACATTCCGAAGGTAGAAGCTTGGATCGTAGGGGTAATCCAGCGTCTGCGGCTGCGTATCGGTGATCCGAGCAGTAATGCCGATCCGCGGATGTCCGATCGGCTCGTCCTGACTTTCAGCACCAAAGCCCTCGTCGGGCCGGGACCGTTCCCCAGCCACGTGCGGTTCGTCGGCCCCTCGATCGCGCCCCGTCCGTCGTCGTACGACTTTCCGTGGCATTGGCTCGACGAGATGCGCGCCACAGTACTGATCACCCTCGGCACCGCTAATGCCGAAGTCGGTTCTCGCTTCCTCGCCAAGTGCGCCGAGGCGGTGCGCACCCAACCCCACCTGCAAGCAGTGGTTGTTGACCCCTCAGGCTCCTTGCGCGACATCCCCGGTCAGCTGCTCATACGGCGAGTCGTCCCTCAACTCGAACTGCTGGAACGATGCGACGCCGTAATCTGCCACGGCGGGCACAACACGGTGTGCGAGGCACTATGGCACGGCCTCCCGCTCGTTGTCGCGCCCATCCGGGATGATCAGCCGACGATCGCCGCCCAGGTGATGAAGGCTGGCGCCGGTCTCCGGGTCCGGTTCAACCGCGCCACGGCAGAGCAGTTGAGCACGGCGATCGACGCAGCTCTCCACAATCCGGCTTACCGGACCGCCGCCGAACACGTGGGCCGGTCCTTCCGGGCCGCTGGCGGCGATGCAGCCGCGGCCACATACCTCGAGCGCCTGGCTGCACACACTACCGAAGCGGGCCTTGACCCCGGATTCTGGACACCGGAGAGGCTCGGATCTTGACGGTCCAGGAGAATGGAGTCCCTGTGGGGATGAAGCACTACCCTGCCGAGTTCAAGGCGGAGGCGGTCGCGTTGTTCCGGTTCCGGGCGGGAGCGGCGATCAAGTCGGTCGCCATCGATCTCGGGGTGAACACTGGGACAGTCC